>JACNLN010000177.1 GCA_014381485.1 Fidelibacterota bacterium | reverse complement strand
AATACAAATTTAGGAGAATGTATTTCGGGAAACAAGGAAAAGGGTACAAAAACAGGGGTAACGGATAGCACGCCTACCCCGTCAAAAGATTATTACCCTTTCAAAGGTTCGAAACCTTTGAAAGGTTCGGTAACTAAAAGTTCGGTAAAAAAGTGGAGTTATATGACTGGGGTGCTCATCGCTACCCTCATTTCTACCTGGTCTAATGCTAAAGCAGATTATTCATATCGTATCGATTCAACCGGATCAAGTTTTGCAGCTTTGTATGCGGGATAACTACCAAAGCTAATTCCAATGATGGAACAGACTATAAGACCATAAATAGCCCAATCCATCGGTATGACTGCAGGGATGTTAAAAATCATTGCCACGACATTACCACCTAAAATTCCGAGAATTACACCTACTATACCACCAAACTCACTCAAAAAGATAGCTTCCATAAGGAACTGAGAAAGGATATTATTCCGTGTCGCACCTACAGCCTTTCTGATTCCAATTTCCTTAATTCGTTCTGTTACAGATACTAACATAATATTCATAATTCCTATCCCTGCCACCACTAAAGCAATGATACTAATCACAAATGCAAATACTTTCACACCACCCGTAAATTGACCAAACGTTTCAATAAGAATATCGTTGGACACAACCTCAAAATTATTCTTTTCGTCAGGCTGCACATGCCGAATAGTACGCAATAGTCCTACAATTTCATCTTTGGTATCATCATACAGCTCCGCAGATGGTGCTTCCACTGTAATGTCCAATGATGTCCATCTACTTCCAAATTCTTGAAGATATTGGGTGATTGGAATAATGATAAAATTGTCCCGACTTTGTCCAAAAATATCTCCCTGCCTTTCGGAGATTCCTATTACAAGATATTTGTCTCCTCTTACCGATATACTTTTCCCAAGAGGATCTTCAAATGGGAAAAGTTCATCTACTACATCCATTCCCAACACACACACGTTCCTGGAAAAACGTACATCTCCGAATGTAATATTTCTACCATCGCCGATATATGTATTGTGAGTTTGAAGTGCCCCCTCATCTCCACCATATAAAGTGACATTCTGTTTTGTTTTACGATCCTTATATTTTAGAATCATTCCCTCCCAGAATTGCTCAGATACTGATACCATTTTAGGTAAGGAGGCACGATCCTTCAAGACCTCAAATTGCCTGTATGTAATATTCGGACGATTGCGATACTTCATTCTAGTATGCCCACCCATCTGAATAGCTGGATATTTTTGAATCCCAAAAGTGTTACTACCAAATACATTGAGTCCTTTCTCAATAGAAGATTCCAACGTTCGGATAGCTGTCATTGCGCCAATAACAGAAAATACTCCAATTGCAATTCCCATTAGCGTTAATATAGACCGTAGTTTATTATCCCGTATGGCTTCTATCGCCATAAGGAAGCTTTCTTTGAGCTCTTGGGCAACCAGCCTGATTTTCATTGATTGGTGTTCATAAATATTTTATTCATACCTTAATGCTTCAATTGGATCAAGTCGAGCAGCCCGGTATGAAGGAGCGATACCAGATATAATTCCAACCAATAATGCTAGAATAAAAGCCAGTGTACCTAACCATAGCGGCATCGTTGAAGGAAAAAGAAATTTATCTATAACCAAACTTCCACCATATGCCAATGTTAATCCAATGAATCCCGCCAAACCACAAATGATTATCGCTTCTAAAAGAAATTGAGTTAGAATCACTCCATTTTTAGCTCCCACCGCTTTTCGAATCCCAATCTCCTTAGTCCGCTCTCTCACTGAGACGAACATAATGTTCATGACTCCAATTCCACCAACCACCAATGACAGAACCGTAATGAAGACTCCCGTTCCGCCTATTGCCAATTTTATTTTATTATACTGAGCCCTGAATGCCTCTTGTTGATTAATAGCAAAATTATTTTCTTCCTGCGGTTTCAAACGGCGTAACCTTCGTAAAATGGATGTTACCTCATCTATACTTTCTTCCATTCTATCACCCGGAACTTTGATATTTAACTGTGTCCACCCACGTCGAGAAAAAATCCGGTGAAAGGTACCAATCGGTATAATCGCCTGATTATCCAGACTAAATAGTCCTAAGAACTTACCCTGCTTCTCAATCACCCCAATAATACGGAACGGGTGGTTACCGAATTTAACCTTTTTACCAATCGGTTCTTCATTCTCAAACAAATTTTCAGCTACATCCACACCGATTACACAAACTGGTGCTCCAGTACGACTTTCTCCTGCCGAGAAGAATCGCCCATTTTCAATATTTATGGATGATGTTTGCAAATATTCATTCGTTGTCCCTATTGTCCGAACGCCCATTACACTCTTGTCCTGATATTTAACAGTTGACATCCGGTTTTTTTCGGGGCTAACCGCTAGGGCATAATTCGATATTTCCCTAATCTTATCCGCATATTCAACTTTAATATCGGGTCGGTTTCGATATTTCCACCATTCATCGTGACTGAACCAAGGATGTTTAGAAACAAATATTACATCTCGGGATAAAAAAGACATACTTCTTTCGAACGATTGATCTAGACCCGAAATGAGGGTTCCCATCAAAGTTACAGCAAGGATACCAATAATAATCCCGAGTGTTGTTAGAATAGCACGTGTCCGATTTGCGATTATCGCCAGAACTGCAATTTTAAGGTTTTCGTAAAGAATCGAGATCATAAAACGAATTTATTTCAGATAATCGTCCGATATTAATCCATCTTTAAGCTTAATGATTCTTTTTGCATGATCGGCAATGTACTGCTCGTGAGTTACCAGAATAATTGTACCACCATCTCCGTGAATTAATTCAATGATTTTCATTATTTCTTCACCGGTTTTTGAATCGAGGTTACCCGTTGGTTCATCTGCTAAAATGATTGAAGGATTAGTTACTAAAGCTCGCGCTATAGCTACTCTCTGATGTTGACCTCCTGATAATTCGCTGGGTTTGTGATTCATGCGATCGGTAAGGCTAACCTTTTCAAGTGCAATTTTAGCTTGATTATGTCTTTCTTCAGCAGACATGCTCGCATAGATAAGAGGCAGTTCCACATTTCTTAGAGCGGTTGTACGAGGAAGCAAATTAAATGTCTGAAACACAAATCCGATCTTTTGATTCCTGATACCTGCCAGCTGATTATCTTCCATCTCGTGGACAAGCTCTCCCTCAAACTCATATGTACCACTTGTGGGGGTATCGAGGCAACCAATGATATTCATCAGAGTGGATTTACCTGATCCCGATGGACCCATAATAGAGATATAATCATTGCGGGAAATTTCTAGATCAATTCCACGCAGAGCGTGAACCTTCTGAGCCAAGCCTATTTCGTAGACTTTGGTAACCTGATTTAATGAAATGATGGAATTCAATATATTTGTGTAAATGACAAGTGTTAGTTAAACGTTAAAGTCTCTCCTTGTAATTACTCTTTTTTATTACCCCACTCACGTCTTTTTTCTTTTTTAACGATAGGCGAGTTATTCTGAAGTTCTCGTGAAATAGCCTTATAGCTACCAGTGACAATTTTCTCCCCCTCCTCCAAACCTGAAATCACTTCATAATGTGTCTCGCTGGAAAGTCCAACTTTCACCTCCCTCTGCTCTGCATATTTGCTCCCTTTTACTCTATGTTTCTTTGATGAATATTCGCTCCCTTCCACCATTGTATCACTAACAACAAAAACGACTTCAACCATTTGTGGCTTTTCCCATTCATCCTTAGAGGAGTAAGAACCTATCTCCCTTTCACGAGGAGGACCACCCCCAGGAGGTTTGCTGCCTCTTGCTGTCATTTTTACTGGTTTACTGGATCTTACGGTCAATGATTGAATTGGTATTGATAGAACATCATCTTTCACATCAGTGATAATATTTGCAATAGCTGACATACCCTGGCGTATTCCTACTGGAACTTCCAACATACGAATCTTGACTTTATAATTTGTTACCTGCTCCTGAGTCCCCATACCAGTGACTACTGCCACCTGACTAATTTCTTTAACAATTCCATAGAAAACAGTATCCTGAAACGCATCTATCTCAATTTCTGTTGTATCTTCAATAGATACGTCTACGACATCATTTTCATTTACTTCAACCACTACCTCCATTTTAGTCAAATCAGCGATGGTCATAAGAACATCAGCCTGAAAGCCAGAACCTAAAGCCATGTCCCCTTCCTCTTTAAGTATCTGGGTAACCGTTCCTGATTGAGGTGCAAGTAATGTGGTTTTAGATAGATTGTCCATTGCAGTCTTCAAATTTGCTTTCGACATTTCTACTGAGCTCTCAGCCTGCTGAAATCGAGCAATAACTGATTCCAGATTTTCACTTGAAATGTGTTTATCCGTATACAACTTTTCCGCTCGTTCTTTCTGTGCTTTAGCTTCAACTAGAGCTGCTTCTGCAGATTTTAAACGGGATTGAACTTCTTCCACAGAAGCTTCATACCTTGTCCGATCGAGAGAAATAAGATGTTGACCAACAACTACATCATCACCCTCTTCCAATGTAATTTCCATAATGAGAGCACTATTATATGCACTAATCTCCACCTCCTTTTCTGACTGAATGGTGCCAGAAGCTGCCACTTTGTGGATAATTTCTCTATGTTGAACTTTTTCCGTTTGTACCTCGATGGGCTGTACTCTGGATTTTTTAACCACAATTACCACCACGACTACTATGATTACCAATACAATAGTCGAAATGATAATTCTCTTCCGAATTTTCTTACGTTTCTTTTTTGCCATTTCTTAGGTATCCTGTATGATTAATATTTTCCAAGTAATGCGTCTAATTCCGCCATCCATATTTTTTCATCATAGACAGCATGCACTAATGAACTATTTGCCCTTGCCCCCGATAACTGTGCATCCAGCACATCTAAAATTGTAGCTGCTCCCAGATTATAACGTTCTAGTGCTAACCTCAGATCTTCATCTGCGGAAATTTTATTGGATTTATAAATAGGAATCTTCTTTTTTAAATTATTTAATTGTTCGATAATAGCATCCAGCTGTACTCTCAGATTTTTTTCTAAATCATCATAATCTTCCTGTTGTATCTGCACGTCAAGTTTAGCCTTTTCAATTTCTGATGATCTTTCAAAACCACTGAATAACGGATAAGAAACTGATACTCGAGCTGAGTATCTCCAATCTTCATTAAAATTCGAATACAGATCGTCTAATTTATCGCTGGAACCATCGTAACTAAATAAAGCGGAAATTGTAGGATATAAACTTGATTTCGATAGTCTATAAAATATTCCGGCACTTTCAATATTTAGCTTTTGCGATAAGAGCGACTGGTTATTATTCTTCATATCTTGCCACAATTCTTCAGCTGCTTTTTCATTAGACACAGAAGAGCCAGCGTCAATAACGTCGAACTCACTATGGATATCAAAACCCATTATGTAGGCAAGTTGATTGAATGAGTTCTTTACCTGTGCCTTTTGGTTAATAAAATCTACTTTCATATTACCCAGTTGTACTTGCTGTTTTAAAAGATCGGTTCTTGCTACCGCCTCTATTTCGAACTGGTGTCTGACAAACTCGAATTGTTGTTCCGCCAGCTCAACTGCCTGTCTAGTTACTTCCAAGAGTTCTTTATCCTTTAGATATTGGTAAAATGCCTTCTTTACGTTCAAGGCGATCTCAACAACAGTTTCAGAATATGATCGCTTAGAACTTGTATATCTATTCTTCACAAGTGTTATGGAATTCCGCCATTTCCCGCCGTCAAATACTGGTTGAGAAATAGAAAAAGTTGATGAATAATATTGTCTCCCCTCAATTGGAAAACCAAACTGGCGACTATAATAAGAACCTTGATTAAGAAATCCAGAAGAATAACTCAAAGTGGGAAGTATATTTGATAATGAGCCTTTAACTTCGGCTCTTGAAGACTCTACTCTCAATGCTGCTATTTTAACGGAAGATTTATTTTTAAGGGCGATTTCAATACACTCATCGATGGTAAATATGGTTTTCCCAAACAAAGTGTTCAAAAAAAGAAAGGGAAAAATAATTAAAACCAAAAGAAAATAGTTCTTCATCATTTTTTTTGGACTTTCACTTTAGTGGTTAGTTAAAAAATCGTCCTTAATTTTTTGAAAATAATCATAAGCTGCATAATACGTGTTCTCAATATCTCCATCAAGGATAGCCTCTTCAATAGCCTTTTTGATCTTTCCCACCAGAGGACCCGGAGGAATGCCACACTCCTCCATAATTACATCCCCTCGCACTGGTGACTGAAAGGCTTTCAATTCATCTTTTTCCACAACAGCTTTAATCTTTTTTTCTACTCTATCAAAATTCCACAGATATCGTTTCACCAAGACCGGATTGTGTGTGGTAATATCTGCCCGGCACAGAGTCATTAAATCATCCAGATGGTCACCAGCTGTAACAATCAACCGACGGACTGCCGAATCAGTAACCTCATCCTTCGCCAGAGCGATAGGTCGCAAATGAAGAAGGGTAAGTTTTTGCAGATATTCCTTTGTTTTATTTGACAATCTCATCCGCCTGGCAATCTTCTTAATTATTCTTGTTCCAACAACCTCATGTCCGTGAAATGTCCATCCCATTTCCCGATCAAAACGCCGAGTCTCCGGCTTGCCTATATCATGTACCAGTGCGGCAAACCGGAGATCCCGTTTATCAGTCATTCCACAGATATTATTTACCACCTGAAGGGTGTGATTAAATAAATCTTTATGATGCCACTCAGAAGGTTGTTCCATCCCGGACATTTTTGCTATTTCGGGGAAAATGATTTTTAAAAGACCTGTCTGCAACAGCAATTCAAATCCTATTGAGGGTTTCTCCGCTTTTAATATCCTGTATAATTCAGCCGTAATTCGCTCTGCAGAGACAATTTCGATACGGCTCACCTGCCGTTTTATGCTCTCGATTACCGAGGGATTAATCTGGAAATCCAATTGAGTGGAAAATCGAACGGCTCGAATGATTCTTAAAGGATCTTCACTAAAAGTGGTATCAGGATCAAGAGGTGTTCTGATTATCTTTTTGTTCAGATCACGTATACCACCGTATGGATCGTACAATTCACCCAAGTTATCTTTTCTCAAAGAGATGGCCATAGCATTGATGGTAAAATCTCTACGGTGCAGATCACCTTCTATATCGGTATAGGTAACTTTGGGTTTCCGAGAAGATGGTTCATATAACTCTTTTCTGGCAGAGGCTACTTCAATTTGACCGTCTTTATGAGGAATGATAGCTGTTCCGAATTCTTTAAAGGGTACAACCCTCTTCACTTTTAACCGATCTGCCACTTGATGGGCAAAGTCAATACCATCCCCTACAACCATCACATCCATGTCGGTGAGTTCTCTACCCATAATAAGATCTCTAACATAACCACCCACAGCATAGACTTCTATTTCCATCTTATCACCTAATTCACCAAACATTTTCAGGATAGAAAACCTTTTATGATCTTGTTTTATTAGAGATAATATATTTGTCATGTCTTGAGGGGGAAGGACGTGAACGTCCTATCCATTTTCATCCTTTCGATCCCAGCCCTGAAGGACTGGGCTATTGATTATCTGACTGAATCTCATAGGTTTATGATGTGCGAAACTTGAGTAAATCATTGATATTTACTACGAACCTATTTGAAGAAATATTTCATTTAACGTTTTTCTCATGCCATCAGCACTCTTCTCCCAGGAAAAAGTAGAGGAATATTCAAGTGCACTATCGGACATTTTTTTCAGTATGACGGGATTTGTCAATAGATCACAAATCCTGTTTGACATCTCAGACGGATTATGCTTATCAACAAGAAATCCCGTATTTTCATGCCTTACTGAATCCCTGATACCTGCAACATCATATCCTATTACAGGAGTTCCCATCATATTTGCCTGAATCACAATCTGCCCCCAACCTTCTCTTATACTCGGAACAAGGAGTACAGACGCCTTTCTTAGAAGCTTATATTTCTCCTCTTCAGAAACAAACCCGTGAAATAAAATACCCTCTTCCTCTTGGTATTGTTGTTTAAGATAATCCAACTCTTCACCATCACCAACCATATGAATAATCAGATTATCAATTTTTTCCTTTGCTTGTAAATATGCACGGATAGCATCCTCTGGATTTTTCGTTTTCCTCATTCTCCCGAGATACATCAACACCGGTTTAAACCCCTTCTTCACATCCATCTTTACGAAATCGATACCATTAAAGACAATAGTGATATTATCCGCTCTAAATCCAAAATCAATTAAATCCTCTTTCGTAGAATTCGAAACAGTAATGGCGGGTTTATTTCGGTAAAATCTCAGAAGGATCTTTTCAATGATTTTGAAAGGATAACCGAAAATACCAAAAAATGCCACCCAGAATTCATCATAAAGCTGATGGATCAAGATAATACTTCTTTTGAAAAAAAACGTCATCATTCCCAGTCCATTGAACTCATCAATAATCAAATCGAAAAATCGATAATTCAGCAATGTATATAAAAATGCATAAAAGTGCATCGTAAATTCACCGCCTTTACGGATGTATTTTATTCCATCTATCGACTCAACTTTTCTACAGCCCTCAAATGCAGAAGAAAAATGAGTGATATCGTACTCATCACATAAGCGTCGGAAGATTTCGTGGGTGTAGATCTCCGCACCTCCAGAAAGGGGATTTTTCAGGTCCCTTCGATTAAGAATGAGGATTTTTCTTTTCATCTCGATTTATACTATTGAATCACGGGAAATATCAGCTTTTTTGTCTTAAACGTTAATCAGTCACTCACTGTTTCTTTATTACATTCACGAAAATGGTAGTACCGATTTTGTTAAAGGGAAATACTCTATCAAAAAATTGACTGAGACGTACATCCAATGTTGCTTTTTTAAACAGCCTGAAGGGTGGCAGTCTGAAGCTTAACATAGTATTTATTTTAATTTCACTTGTTGGTCTAAATATCCGTTTGACAGCTCGTACATCTAATTGAACTTCATCTGGCGTAAAACATCCTATCAGTTTTTTAACAAATTTTTCTCCAAATAGGAATAGAAAAAGTCGTCTACCTAAGTAGTAAAAATAATTGATACTCAATCGATGCGGTTCAACCATAAACGACCTCCCACCCACTTTCATAATCCGGGATGCCTCAGCCAGTCCCTTTTCCTGATCTGGAAAATGATGTAGCACGCCAATAAAAATCACATAATCAAATGTTTCATCTTTAAATGGGAGGTTTTGACCATCACAAACAATCCTGACACCCGCTTTATCTCTGTTTTCACTCAATAATTTAAAGTTTATATCAGAAAGACAGATGAGAGCGGAGTTTTTATAAAGATCTTCAAATTCCGTAATTCCAGCTCCTACCTCGAGTATCCGCATTCTATCAAAAGTAAATTCAGTCATTCTTCGGTGAGTCTCCTCCTTCAAAGCCCGGGTATAGGGTCTCGCCATTAATTCGGCATAAGACTCTACATCTTTAAAAGCTTCGATCTCTTTCTGTAATCTCTTATCCATTAATCTGTATACCTATCGATTATCATTATCCTAAATATAACCATAAAATTTAGTAAAAAAGGTGGTCACACTGTAAAAAAATCGAAAATTAATGTTTAAATTGTATGTATGTTTAATAAGAATCAAGGGATTATAAATTTTGACAATTCCAGGACTTCCCACGAAAATAGTTTATGTATTTCAATAACTCATGTTATTTGTGAAGATAGAGAAATATATATGTATCAGTGTTATTTTCTGTTTTCTACGTTGATAATTGGAGTTATCAAACGGCCTTTGAATATTTGCGTTAAGAAACTTGATGGAATTCTCGTTAAAAAAGAAACACTGCCTGCCCCGCCCGCCTGACATCTTTCGGGCAGGTAGGGAAGAATAGCCTGTCCCGCCTTATAGGTATAGCTTTATGTTGCAAAAGCAGGTTGAAAAGAGTTAAGATTAT
>JACNLN010000181.1 GCA_014381485.1 Fidelibacterota bacterium | reverse complement strand
AACGTCTCGATAAACCCAATATTACGTTTATCGGGTTTACTCATTACTACGTTTTAACCGTATCCTCATGCAAAAAACTCAGTTGATCAAAATAGCCCATTGAGAACTTACCCGTCATAACACTTGTAAGCAACGAAAAGTGTCGTCTAAATTCTCATTTATTTCAGCACAATGTTATAAAACCTTAGAAGGCCCAAGGTTGAACGCGATTAAAATGAGATGAATTTCATTCCAAATGTAAAAAAGAGTCCAGAAATGTTTATTTCCGGGGCGCCATTATTCCATACTGCTGATTTGGTAATAGAGTCTTCATCGTCACTTTCTGGTGTCACGGTGTACGTCCAGCGGGATGATTTCCCGCCAAACCGGTATCCCACCCCAAATACAAGGTCCTTTGTTTCGCTCAAAAGGATCTCCAGCTCAAGGATAGGTGAAGCAGAAAAGGCGGCAGCCGTGACATTGTGGTTGTCATCATCGGAGCGAAAAGCCAGGTCGAGATTCAGATCTACACGACCCGCAAAGGAGAAGTGAGATGTGCGAAGGAAACGCCATCCGCCGAAACCACTCAATCCGGGGATAAAGTCCGAACCATTACGCGAGTCTTCCGTCATACAGAGACGAAGGTTAATACCCCAGAAACTGCGTTGGATCGCTCGTCCCATCAGTCCCAGGTACAATCCCCCATAGGGATAAGGTGTTTCATAGTTGTGGGTGTATCCCAGTCCAAAGGCAAATGGGAATTTCTGATACTCCAGCGCACGATAACCCTCTCTAATAGGTCGCCAGTTCCGCAGGATGGTCGAGCGGTTGGCATCCACAGAAGCGCCAGTTACTTCTACGATTCCTGCACGCTTTCCAGGAATGGTTATTTCATTGTCATCTATAACCCTGATCTCATCGGGCTCGAGGATTTCAAATAGAGCACCAGTTTTTACTCCCATCTCAGACCCCAGGAAGAGAAGCGCTTCTCGTCTCGTTACCGAGATCACCTTGGAGGTGAGTGTATAAAATTCCTTCATTTTTACGTGAGCCTGCCACTTTAATTGTCCCATAGCGACAGCTCGTGAGCGTCCAAGGTTTCCACCCGTGTGACCGGTGGTGATGGTGAAAGAATCGAGAGATTTTCCCGTTTCGATGTTAATCATTTTCACCTGCACAGAAAGGGTCGTCTGGATGTTGTAGTAGTAGGGATCTTCTTCTTTCTCTTTTGACCGGAAGGCGCTTTTAATTGCCTCCTTGGCAACTGTCAAAATAATTTCTTCAAAGAATCCCCTCTCCTCCTCTTCCGTTTCTTCCTTAGGTGGAACACCATGCTGATAGAAATTCAGAACCCGAATAAGGAGTGCTTCATCCGCTGAAGCGATACGTCCTAATTCTACTACTTGAGCGTCATCAATAATTCCCGAAAGCTGGAGGGATTGTTCTGCCAGTATAGATTCCAGATCGTTCCTGTCTATAATCTCAAACCTCTTCAGACTGGTGGCAACATCGGAGATAATCCCAGCCACTTCGTTGGCTACGGATTTTTCCTCGTCATTGATTTCTGTGGGGATAATGAGAAGACGTTGTTTTATGTCGGTTATGTCGCTCGATGTCTCCTGTCCAGCTACGACGCAAAGAAAGAAAATCAATGGGATGAATGATTTAATATGTAGTTTCATGCGATTTACCTGAACTCCCTTTTTCATAAGTTAAGATAAGCAGCACCGAAAACGCCTGCTGAATCGCCCAGTTTATTTTTTACGATTGGCGTATCCAGAGTGTCATTGAAGCAGTATCGACGTACGCTGTTCGAGCCTTCCTCATAGAGAAAATTGATGTTAGAGACACCACCACCAAGAACGATGATGTCAGGATCCAGAATGTTGACAACATTGGAAAGAGCTATTCCAAAATTTTCCAGAAATTCTACTTCCCACTCCGCTGGAGGATTTTTTGCAATTTCCTTCAGCGGTTTTGATTCCCCGGTGAGTTCATAATAACGTTTCTCCAACGCTGGACCGGAAATATAGGTTTCCACACATCCGTGCTTTCCGCAGTAGCAGAGATTTCCTCCCGGATGGAGAAGAGAGTGTCCCCATTCACCGGCGATGTACTGGTGACCTTTGTGTACTTTTCCGTGGAAGCAGATACCTCCCCCCACCCCGGTTCCCATAATGACACCAAATACTAAATCGTATCCCTTAGCAGCCCCTAAACTCGTTTCAGCTTGAGTAAAACAGTTGGCGTCATTATCCATAGCGACAGGTTGTCCCGCGATGGCTTCCACATCTTCTTTGATTGGCTGGCCGATGAGACACGCGGTGTTGCTGTTTTTGAGACGATTGGTTTTGTAGGAGATAGCTCCCGGGGTGCAGATACCAACAGTCGAAGGGGGGTCAGTATTTTCTGTAAGATTGGAGTATAACTTGGAAATCTGACGGAGGATGTGCTGATAACCTTTATGCGATTCTGTGGGAATGCGTTCCCGTTTGATCACAGAACCATTCTCCTGAAGAATAACACCCTCAATTTTGGTACCACCAATATCAATGCCTAAACGGTTCATCTCTTACTTGTTTCAGTCTATTACCCCAAGTAATGAATTTTAAGGTTCATCATAAATTATTGTGGGCAATTTTATTTTTGATTTATATCGCCTCCGTTAGTAGCCAGACAGGAGCTGTTAGGTCTTTGACGAAACCTGTCCGGCTTTTGACGGATCAGTCGGGAGACTATCAAATTTTATCCCCTTCCTACCTGTTAGGCAGACAGACCTAACAAGTTTAGGCCACCCCTTTCCGAAGGAACTCTCCAGAGGAGTCCTTCGTGACCTGCGGAGTAATCCCCTCCCCCGACAAGTCGGGATCTTGGGACTTGCCAAGCCTGCCCGCCAACTGGCTGGGAGGGGAAATAGGGGAGGTCCTGTTGTTTTTCCAAAGGATCTTTCGGAAATCTTCCAGAACCTCATATTCCTGCGGGTCTCCATCAACATCGCAGAAGCAAGCTTTTCCATATTCACTCATTCATTACCCACACAAATCAGTCAGGCACCCGACTGATCGGTTAAGAACCATTTTTAAAAAATTTCGCACTTTTGAAATTTAGTTATAAAGAGATGATCATGGTAATACATTACTCCGGTCGTTCACTGTTGTTGATTATTCCAACGCAAAGTCCAATCTGCCATTAAAAGGTCCCAATTCGCCAATCAGAGACCCTCCTGTATCAAAACGTAAAATCCGCCAGGTGTACAGTTGAACAACTATAAATCCCTGATTTCCATCGCCAGGAACAACCTGAATTCTGTTGAGGTTTGGATAGTCATTTCCCAACACAACCTCCTCATGATAGAAGTTCTGACTGGATACGAGTCTTCCTGTTTCCCAATTACCTGTTCCCTTTTCATATCCTGTATAGTAGCAATCTCCATTTATGGGATTTATGGAAATATCCTTGATACAATAATCGCTTTTGTAGGTATCTGTGGAATCTGCACTGTGTATGCGAATTATTCCATAGTCCGATACTGACCAACACCCACCTGTAATGGGATCGGCATAGATTTTACCGGGATTCTCAAATCCAGAATAACTAGTGAAAGCTGAATCAGGTTGGATAAGAGGATATTGAAAAATGGTATCTGTTTCTTCATTGGATATCCAGATATTTTCGCCAATGGAATCATACGCCACTGATGTGTAAAAAGATACATCGAATGGCAAACTTATAGATTCCTTTTCAAGTCCACTAGTGAAATATGTTTTCAAAAGATTTTCCTGTCTTAACAAAACGTATATTTCCCCATCTGTTGAATTGACAGCCATATCAGCAGGTGGAGCATCGAGGTTAATCGTCGTGGATGATACCGTAAGGTTTTTATCCACTGCGTACAAACGTTCACCCCAGTAATCTGCTACCCAGAATTGGTTTCTCTGTGGATCTGACTCCACCGCAATGGGGGATGTGAAATATGCCGACCCAAGAATGTGTGCGCCGTCGTAACTGATTCTCCACAGGCTAAAGTCATAAAAGTCGGCAATCCAGAAATTAACTGGTCCCGGGACAATGCAAACAGAATCAGAGATTGTGCCTTTGTCATGCTTTGTGTTAGCCTGAAGGGAATAACAGTAGCAGCTGTCAAAATTGATCCCGGTATCAATAAAAATGTTGGTTTCGGTGCTATCATACCCGTCCATTGTATCCTTGCTGATTGATCGGTAAATCTGGTAATAGCTGAAATCATCTACATCGATAGCATTCCATCGAACAGTTACCGTATCGTAATTGGAGATCACAGAAACACCTGTGGGAGCGCCCTTTGTATCGGGATTCTCTGGATCGAAGGGATTGGCACGCTCTCTGTCGGAACAGGATATTAAAATAAAACTTACAGTGATGATTAACCCAATTCTCACTATGGCTCTTCCATTGGGTGATTTTTCAATATTTCGGTTTTTTCAATCGGTTTTTCATAAAAAGAAAGAGCAGTAATGATGAATCCTAATCCCGCACCAAAATAGGACCAGCCGGCATATTGATCGAAACGTTCCGCTCTGGAAAACAGATGCTCCATTTCGCTGATTTTCCCGGTTCGAAGATAGGCACAGTAAGAAGTCTCCGCCTTGTTATGAAAGTAATATGATAACGCTCCGAATGCTGCCATCATTCCCAGTCCGAAAATACGCTGCGAGTTAAACTTGATGGTGTGAGTAACAGCGTGTTTGATCATCAATGTATCAGGAAAACTTTTATGTGTGGTATCAATTGCTCCCCCGTAACTGAAATTTCCACCAATCTGCAGATTCTCCAGTCCCTGACCCTGGGAACAGCAGCACAGTAGTAATGCCGTCAGAATAAGTCGAGAAATGATCATGTATCTGACTTTAAATAATGAATTTTATTTTTCCCCTCAGTCACAATAATACCATCTGTAACTATCAAAATCTGCCTTAACTTGTGTTCTAAATCATAATGCCACCGCTCTTTTCCACTATCAAGATCCAGAGCAATGATGGCACCCCGGGTGAATGGTACAATAACCTGATGGGAAGTTCCCAGTAACGGCTGGTTGACCAATCCTTCCCCTTGATATTGCCAGACAGATGTCCCGTTTACAGGATTAAGGGCGGTTACGTTACCATTACTTTGGGCGACAATGAGATGACTGTCTGTGATGAAAGGTTCCGAGTAAATAGGAGTGGACAGCTGTTTTGTGAATAAAATTCGTTTTTGATTCAGATCGAAACAGGTTATGCGCCCGTCGGAATCCCCAATGACCAGTTTTTTACCGGTGACGGAAATGACAGGATTTGGGTTGCTGGGGATACGAAAGGTCTCTTTGTGTTTCAGGGTTTGGTCGTAAGAACACAGCAGACCATCTTCACTGTAAATCCATAGCCGGTCCTGGTATCGATAGACTCCCCAGCTAATCCGAGTGGAAAGTGTACGTTCCTTTAGGATTTTACCACTTTTTCGATCTATTGTTAGAATCGCTCCGCTCCGTTTGAAGACGAATAACGTATCACCAATTATTTCCATATTTCCGTAGATACCGGGTAGATGGATTTTCCAGATCTTTTTTGCCTTAATCAGATCGTAGGCATAAACACCCTCCTCACCCGGTGAAGAAAAACATAAAAACCCTTCCTCCCTTTCCAGTTTTAACAGATTGACAGGTCTATTGTAGGGTTGCCAGATTCGTCCTGTGTGTTTTCCGGTTTTAATGTCAATAATAAACAATTCACCGCGGTGTGATGCAATTAAAGTGGATTCCTCATTTACAGAAAGTAGTTGATTGGGGGGCGAGGGCAATTTTGCTGTCCAGATTAACCGGGGCTGTTTGTTCAGTGATATTTCAGATCCTGGCAAGTATATGTCAGGGGAAATGCTGTGGCGGAGTCCTCGGGAGCACCCGATGAAAAGTAATAGTGTGACAAGAGGGAATAAACATTTAAGCATTATTTTAAGATAAAAGATGCCCACAGAGGAATACAATATTTTTAAATATCTATTCATTGTGGATATGCAGAACATATCAATAATCCCACCCAAAGAAGAACTGGAAAAACAGGCCTTTATCAAAGGATTGAAAATCGGTTCGCTTACCAATATCCAACCGTAGTACTAACCCGCCTAAAAACAGTCCACGTAATCCAATACCAAAGCTGCCAATCAAGCCGGGATATTTATCATCCCAGGCATTTCCCATATCGAAAAAGAGGGCTCCACGTATCGGTGTAAATCCAAAATTGTGTGAGCCAAACTTTAACATTAAACTTTCGGCAAAAGGAAAACGTAGCTCCTGGTTGAGTAAGATTAATTTTCTACCGTATATCTCTGTGATCCGGTATCCCCGCAGTCCCCAACTCCCACCGATGTAAAACCGGCGAATGTCGGTACCATCATTGATCCATAGCATCGTGCGCTGGGCAAAGGTGATATTGGGATGAAAACGGTAATAGTATCGAAGATCAAGTAAACCCGTATAGTTGTGTACCTGCGAACGTTGAAAATCAAAGGTGGGACCGATGGTGAATCGCAATCGCCATCCATCTATAGGACCCGTACTCAACCACAAGGAATTATCGTGAACATATGAGAAATAATTGGATACCAGATAAGCTTTGATTGGTTTACCCGTATAAAAATCTTTACTCGATTGCCAGAGGGATGTACTGAATTCCAGCCTATGGAAAACATTAATAGGATAATTCAAAGCTGTCCTCAGTCCAACAGCCCGTTCAAAGTAAAAGCCCTGGTAGGGAGAGTAGTAGTCATTGGAAAAGTGGAAAAATCCAATGGCGTGATTACTGCGATGTGTTAAATCCACCATTGTGACAGCCACATTAAAGCGACCCAAGAATTCCGATGTAGTTTGAGCTGTATTTGCCACAAGAAAGTGATAATATCGATTCCCCATAAGATCAGAAATGCCCATCTGAGCACCTCCAAGAAATCCAAAAATGGGATCATAAGCCACAGCAGTTTGGGCAAAATCGATACTGTACTTCAGTTTGTACGGTTTCCTTTCTTTTCCGACTGTTTCTTCAGTCTCTGGTACCGTCCACGGTTGGGTGTCTGAAGTATCCGGGAGCGGTTCGATAACTTTGAGTAATGTATCTGATTGCACAGGGATGTGGTGAATCTGAAAATTGTATTTCTGGAAGGCACTCACCAGAAGACTGTCGCCACTTGTCGGCACTACATCCTGAAAACCGGTGTGATAATTTGTGACCTGTTGAAGTGTATATTTAGGTCGGTATGCATCGTCAAGTGTTAAAGACCATACATTTGGTGTTCCCGATCTATCCGATAAAAAGTATATCCTTTCTGGCTCACCGGAAAACCAGAATGGTTTTGTATTTTTGTGACGATCTTTGGTGAGCTGCGTGATTTGTCCAGAAGAAGTCTCCAATAAAAAAAGATCAATCCCACCATCGATATCAGGTCGACCTCTGTCTGAGCTGAATACGATACTGTTTTCTGGTCCTATGCAGGGATCTATGTCCGTGTAAATATCGTCAGTCAATCTTACGGCAAAGTTACTGGTAACATCCCAGAGGTAGATATCCATCTGTCCGGAATAATCTTGGGCACTGAAAACAATTGTCTTTCCATCCGGCGACCAGTCTGGCGATCGGATTGTGACCAGTTCAGCATGACTTAAGGAACCCATTTCATTCTGATTTTCAAGATTAACCAGTCGTAGAACATCCTGCCGCCCAGATTTAGTGACAAAAGCTAAAACCCCATCATTATTAACATGAATCCCGGACTGGAGAAAGTGTAAAGATTCTAGGTCGGCTTTACGCTCTCCCTTTATAACAGGTTTACTTTTTCCACAAGCGAGTTTCTGAGTATGGATATCTGTGTAACCGTTACGATTTGTCAGGAAAATGACATATTTCTGTTTTTCTTTATCGGAGTAGACAGTGGGACAAACATTAGCACCGGATTCTGTCAGTTGGTTTTCACCAATTTTAATAATCTGTTCATTGGTCAGTGATTTAGCAAATTCTTGCTTCAATCGTACTTTCCAATCGGTAGTGAGGTCGTTATAATTCTTTCCTGAAATATCGGTGATTGCTTCCTCAAAAGATTTGTATTGCCAATACGTTTCCAACAGAGTTCGTATCCGGTCTGTTCCGTAATTTTCCTCGAAATAGCGAAGGAATGACTGACCTTCCTTGTATAGTAAAAATCCAGAGCGCAATAAATCATAACTTTCAAGAGGCAATAAATAGTCGTGCAGTATGGCATCCCGGATGATTAATTCACCCTGTGAATCCCAACCCTGACTCCACAGTTCAGCCAACCCTTCGATAAACCAGAGTGGAATGATTGAAGTCTCAGAACTCCCATGATCCTGAGCAATGGAATTTATTTTACTGTGCATAAATACGTGAACCAATTCATGACGGATTACATGACGAAAATCGAACATATTCCCATTGTAAGGAATAACTACCCGCTGTTTGAAAAATTCAAAAAATCCTCCCAGTCCTTCCGGGATTCTTACTGGCAGGATATTGGTCTGCTGAAAATGGATATGGTTACTGTAAATGAACAGGGGAACAGGTTTGTCCAGTGTGTGATTGAATTTTTGCTCCAGATCATTGAATACTTCTTCAGCGAAAAAGACAGCTCCCCGGACAATCTCCTCCTCCCCTTCGTAATAGTAAATATGAAAATGTGGTGTGTTGATTACCTGCCAATCAAACTGGTCAAATTGTATTTTATTTCGACCAAAGTAAAATTGTCCTGTCAAAACCATTGGGAGGAGTAAAATCAAGAAGAAAAAAAACAGACTGTTGTTATGCTTAGAGATATTTCTCATCAAATTAAAAATGACTGCCGAATCATTTGGTTTCAAAAGAATCTATCTTAACGTGATAAAATACGTTTTATTTATCCTATATGTCAACGATTCCTCAGAAAAAGATGGGGATGATTATGTGAGCACAATACAGTATATTACTCCGGCGATTGTTAATCGTATCTATAACGAGGACAAATAACTTTCTTTTAACTTGTTCATAAATATTTAAAACGTAAAACGTAATGAAGAAATGACTGACGTGAGTTCTTAAATAATTACGTTTTAAATAATTAAAAATGCGTGTTTCAATTAAAGAAATAATCATACATTTTACCCTTAATTTATTACGACTATCCGGCGCCGGTTTAATATTCAACATCAAAATATGGGAGGGAATATGAGTGTTATTTTGATTACAGGATGTTCCAGTGGATTTGGGATGCTAACAGCGGCTCGACTCTCAGCAGTGGGACATACCGTTTATGCCACTATGCGAAACCTGGACAAACAGAGTGATTTAGTAGAAGAAGTGGAAAGTCGGGGTGGAGAGGTCCGCATTTTACCGTTGGATGTGACGGATGATAATTCCATTTTGAAAACAATCGAAGAAATAGAAAAGGAGCAGGGACGGCTGGATGTGTTGGTCAATAATGCTGGCTATGGGATCGGAGGATTTTTTGAAGATCTTACTGAGGAAGAGATTCGTGGGCAGATGGAAACAAACTTTTTTGGTGCTCAGAAGGTTACCCGCCACGCTCTTCCTCTTATGAGAAATACGGCCAAAAGAGTGGTCAATCAAATGAAACCGAAAATTATCAACGTCTCCAGCAGCAGCGGTCGAATTGCCACACCGGGATTGAATGCCTACGCTGCATCAAAATTTGCTCTGGAGGGATTCAGTGAGAGCTTGTATCATGAACTTCACCCTTTTGGAGTTGACGTTGTCCTCATAGAGCCCGGTAGATATTTAACCAAAATATTTTCTGATAATAGTCGCATTGCCACACGATCGGGACATCCTGACAGCCCGTATTCCCCTTACGCTTTGCGATTCAAATCATTGATTGTCAAAATGTTGAAAACTAAAGAGGGGGTGAGGGACCCGGAGGAGGTAGCAAAGCTCATTGAGCGGGTAGTTTCTTCAAAAAGACCGAGGTTCCGCTACCCTGTTGGGAGAAGAGTCCGGTTGTACATCTTATTGAAATATGTTCTACCTTTTAGATGGTTTTCAGGGTTGATACTAAAAAAAGTGTATGGGAAAAATATAACGCCTATGGAAGGATGAATGGAGCTGCAACAACCTGAGATTTACCTAACAAATCAGTCGGGAGCCTGACCGATAAAGGATTTGTCTCTGTGGTTTAAAAAAATAAATTGTTATTGACTTAAGTTTCGCAGTAATTCATAATATTGGAGTAGCTATTTTAATAATGGTATA
>JACNLN010000062.1 GCA_014381485.1 Fidelibacterota bacterium | reverse complement strand
ATTTTCTCCAGAACTTTATTTTTTTGATTTACCTAATCTCATTAATTCCCCGAAATTCCCGGAAATTGGGATTTACAACACCAGCCACAAAAGTAATTTTTTAATGAGTGATTATGTAATGTTTATTACCCCGACCAGTCGGGTCAGGCTGTTTTACTCATTACGCATTTCGTTTTACGTGTCCTTTGCCTGCTCTGTGGAATGTTTATCCTGTAAGGAAGAATAGCCTGCTCCGATTTATCGGAGACTGTATCAGGGCGAAGCATCTTCAACACAGTAGTGAATTATCCAAGCTAAATAGTATCACTTAGACGTCTAATGAACAGGAACGACCACATAGACTCTGGTATCAAAAGAGGTAAATTCACTTTTCAGCAATCCTGATATGAATTCCTTAATTCGTTTCTGTTCCACCTTACCAGTAATCGGATTTACAAAGAGTTCTACAAGAATCATATTGTGATCCCCAGACCTAACAATCCTGAAATCGTGGTAAGAATCAATGGCAGGTTCCTTCTTTATCACCTCTTCCAGATAGGACTGAATCTTATTTGCCCGTTCTCCCCTGGTAGTGACAGGATCCATATGAACCGTCACATTGGATGCCATTGTATCTTCCAGTTTTGCCATCACCTCTTCGGCAATGTCGTGAGCTTCCAGTTGCGTTGCTTCTTCAGGAATTTCAATGTGAAGAGAAATAAAGCGATTATGACCGTAGCTGTGTATAACCAAATCATGAACATTCAACACTCCTTTCACATTCAGAGCAATGGATCTCGCTTTTTCCATAAGTTCTCTGCTGGGCGGTTTTCCAAGAAGTGATTCAATAGATTCCCGACCGATGGAAAATCCTGTCCAGACAACAAACAAACCAACCCCAATTCCCAAAATTCCATCCCATTTATAGAGACCAAAATTGGCTAAAACCATCGAACCCACAGCCAGAAGGGAAGCAAACACATCAGACCGGTGATGCAGTGCTTCCGCCTTCAGGGAATCAGAACTGATAAGTTTTCCAAAATCAAAAGATAGTCTTGCCAGTAACTCTTTGAAAATTACAGTTCCAAGAACAATCAGTATCAGACCTATATTGGCCGTGGAAATTGCAGGGGACATGATTCTCCCCACAGAAGATTTGACCAATTCCACACCTGTGACAACAATCAGCATGGAAAGGATTAATGTGGCTATGTATTCTGCTCGCCCGTAACCGTAAGGGTGATCGGGATCTGGTTTTTTCCCAATCAATCGAAAGCTGAAGATAATCACTACGGAACTGACGCTGTCAGCGAGAGTATGGAAAGCATCCGCAATGAGAGCGATACTATTCACCGCCATTCCAATAACAATTTTTATCCCGAACAGGATAACGTTGGAAACCGCTGAAATCCACCCTTCCAGAATGCCCACCTTTTGCCGGACTTGTACATCTTGAAAGTCCGAAACATCTGGAAATATTCTCTTGATTAAAATTTTAGAAAACCAGTTCATGATTTTAATTATTTTTTAATTTGCGTTCCTTGCGTCTTCTTAGCATCCCTTGCCTGCAACCCCTCCTTCGTAGGGAGCTGGTGGTTTATTTTCTTTACCGCAATGTTCTCAAAGGCTTACGCAAAGTTCGCTACAAATTGTATTAAATCTTTTTGATACCAGTCAAATTTAGATCTGCTCCTTCACCCAGTTTTCCAATCCGTCAGTGAGAATCAGTTCCTGAGCGGCTGTTCCCACAGGGCTGATGGAATAAGTTTTACCACTCACAAAAATCGTCGTTTTTCGAAAATCTAGCGTTGCTTTCCATCCTGTCCGGACGGTCAGTTTGTCCATTCCAAATTCAGCTTTCAGATCATCAGATAATTCCGGAGCTTCCAGCACTAAAAATCCGTTATTGATGGCGTTCCGTTTATAGGTTTCCGAGAACGATCCTGCCAACACAAGTTTAATTCCACGATATTTTAACGCCGTTGCTGCCTGTTCACGAGATGAACCCGAACCAAAATTATATCCACCCACAACAAGATCACCTTCTTTGACGATCTTGCCGAACTCAGGATCATAGTTTTCCATCACCACTTCTGCTTGTTGCTCAGGAGTGAAATCGTCAATGTAGGTGTATTTCCCAGGATAAATTCCATCTGTATTCAGATTATCCTGATAACAGAAAATCAATTCGCCTGTGAGTTTTGCAGGGAAATCATCCAACACTTTAACAGCACTTTTCTCGCCTGATGGTTTGGGATGAACAACCATTTCTCCAATCAGTTTTATATCGTCAAAATCGTGTGGAGGTACAATTTTCCCAGCGATTGCCGATGCCGCAACTACAGCCGGCGATGCCAAATACACTTTTGCGGTTGGGTCACCCATTCGTCCTTTAAAATTCCGATTGGTCGCTGAAATTCCCACTTCATTTTTTTTCAACAATCCAGTACCAAGACCAATGCACATTCCGCACCCGGGCGGGAGTGTAATCGCACCTGCATCAACCAATTTTTCCCAATCGCCTCTATTTTCACTTTCAGCCTGAACTTCGCTGGAGGCAGCTGCTACATAAAATTCCACACCGTCTGCAACCTTTTTACCATTAACGACATCAGCGGCTTGAGCTAAATCTTCAACGCGAGAATTTACACACGAAACCAGATACGCTTTATTAATTTTCATATCTTTGTTGGACGCTTCGGTGATAGTCATCGTGGTTTTTAGATTATCTGGTCCCGCAATAAATGGCTGGATTGACGATAAATCAATCGTAAATGTTTTCGCATAATACGCATCTTCATCTGCAGTGGGGATATTTCTCTCCAATTCGTCAATTCGTGCGTGATTGATTCTTGGATGCACGCCACCAACTGCATCCACATCAGATGGAACACCTGCCAATCCACGTTTTTCAAGAAAATCGGCACGGTCACGAAGCCATCGAATCGTAATTTCATCAATCGGAAATACACCAGCAAGTGCTCCCCATTCAGTCGTCATATTAGCAATCGTTAATCGTTGATCAATTGAAAATTGTGATAGTCCGTCACCTGAAAATTCAAGTGCGTGGTTTAGTGCTTCATCGTTATTGAAATGTCCACAGATCGCCAGAATAACATCCTTGCCTGTTATGCCCGGTTTGAGTTCTCCGGTCAGTTCCACTTTCGCCACAGGCGGGACCTGCCACCACGTCTGACCGGTCGCCCAAAGAGCGGCAGCGTCCGTCCGAACAACAGGCGTGCCCAAAACTCCAAGCCCTCCGTACATGTTGGAGTGACTGTCTGACGCCACCACCATCGTTCCGGTCCAGGCATATCCCTCCTCGCACATTATCTGGTGTCCGATTCCCCGCCCGGCAGGATAGAAATCCACGCCCATTTCTTTGGCAAAGGCTTCAATACCGGCATATTTCTTCAGGTTCGCTTTGGATGTATCCTGCACATTATGATCCAGCGCGAAAACAGGCTGTCGCGGATTTGCCATCTTTTTGGCACCGATGGCTTTGAATTTCTTCATCACTGCGCCACTGTTGTCGTGGGTCATCACGTGAGCAGGTCGGATAAAGATATAATCGCCGCTGTGGATTTTCTGGCCGGGTTCCAATCCGATGGCATATTTTTGTGCGAGTTTTTCTATTAACGTCTGTTTCATAATTTTCTAACCGCGAATTACGCCAATTTCGCGAATTATTTTAAAAGACCTTTTAACCTCTTAATTCGCGTAATCTCGTCCGGCTTCCGACGGATTAGTGGTTTAATTCTTGAATGGCTCAAACGATACAAAATCCGCATGGTGAACGATAATTGACTCGACTGTGCGTTTACCGAGATCGCCTTCCTTAGAGTGAGTTGCGATGATGTGCTGGACATCCGGCGGAAGATCGAACCTGTGAGCAATGGCAAGTCCGCTGAATGGATGTCTGACTTTACTCCCGTAGTCACTTGTGGTGAGTTTACCATCTACGATTTCATATTCCAGCAGTTTGCCAATGTCGATAAGAATAGCACCGGAAATAAGTGTATCCATATCAATGTCAATCTCATCACCAAAGTTCTTTTTCATCCGCTTAGCAATATCAACAGCAAGTTGAACACAGGTACGTTTGTGATTCATAAATGACACATTGCAATCTCTAATTAAAAGCGAAAATGGAATGGTTCCCAAATCTTCCGGAGTTAATACACTATTTTCAATTGCCCAAACCCATGCATTGAGTGTCTTCTCACGAATTTCTTTATCTTTGATCCAGTTAATTTCTGGCCAGATTCGTAAGACTTCGTCTTTGGTTATTGGATTTTTGTCCACTGTATTTTCCTTTCCTAACCGCGAATACGCCAAACAAAATGGCGGACAAGTTTCGCGAATTTCATTAATTAATTTCATTTTTGTTCACTTTCAAATTTTTCTATTGTCTTTTCAACTTCTGCCATTAATAATTTTTTGTCTGGAAGAGTCAGTAAATACTTTTTAGCAAAAATCTTTTTTTCATCTTTCAAAACATATTCCACAAAAGTATCATCTTTATCATAGCACAACACGATTCCGATGGGTTCATTGTCCGCATCGTCGCACATTTCTTCTTTGAAATAATTTAGATAGAATTTCATTTGTCCGTAATCGGAGTGGTCAAACTTTCCGGTTTTTAAATCAATCAACACATAGGAACGAAGTATTTTATTATAGAAAACAAGGTCAATGTGATAATGTTCGTTATTGATGGAAATTCTATGTTGTCGTGCCACAAACATAAATCCTTTGCCAAGTTCCATTATGAATTTTTGCAAATGATTCATCAATGCCTTTTCCAAATCTGATTCCAACCATTCATTTTTTTCATTTAATCCCAAAAATTCCAAAACATACGGGTCTTTGAGAGCATCTTCGGGAGTTTCAATGATTTGTCCTTTTTCGGATAATTGCTTTAATCCTTTCTTATTTTTGCTCAATACCAATCGTTCAAATAACATACTTTCAATTTGTCGTTTTGCTTCACGGACTGACCACCGATTACTTGCGATTTCAATTTCATAAAACGAACGGGCATCTTTGTCTGAAACGGCTAACAATAAACAAATGTGAGACCAAGAAAGTCTGGACAGCACTTTTTCACTTAAAATGGGTTTATTTAATTCTCTCGACTCTGTTGAGAGTTTTTCATTTGTTTCCAATTTTGCAGACAGTGTCTGCGAAATTTCATCTTTTTCTAATTTGTGTGACAGTGTCGCACGAATTTGGTATGTAAGATAAAATTGGCGCATCCGTCTTAAATTTGATTGTGTAAATCCTTTTCCATATAGTTTGGTCAATTCCTTTGCAAGATTCTTCAGAAATTCCTTCCCATACTCCGCTCTGGTTTTTCCGCCCAATTCGTGTTCGACAATTTCTCTGCCAATTTCCCAATAGGTTTTGACCAAAATCGTATTCACCGTTTGAACAGTATGTTCACGGGCAATCGTGAGAATTTCACCAATCTTGCTAATCAATTGAGAATCGTTCAATTTAGTTGTTTTTGGGTTTTTCAAATCACATCATCCTTTTGGCTAATTTAATCCACATATTGGGTTTTGACAAAATTCAGATCTTGTAGAACTCGCAATTGTTCCTCTATTGTTTGATACTTCGTAAGGTCTATTACATGAAGTTCAGATGGCACCTGACTGTTAACATGTTTCAACACACTGTCAATAAGATCATCCAGCTGCTCCGGTTTCACATTGTCACTGACTATGGGGTCTCCTTTTTCAACGTTTCCATCTACAACCTTATAGTTAAAGGCTGCGATAGAAATTGACCCGTCTTCCTTTATTTTTGAAAGGATACGGTACTCGAAATGGTACCCCGGATTTACTTTGGGAGTCATTCGATAGATTTTATAGAATTTCTCCCCTTTTTTGAGGGACATCATAGCACTACCGAAAGGTCTACCTTGAGTATCAATCGTCATAATTTATCTCACCTTGTAAATACTGTCAATTACAGTACCGTCCACCCATTTGACTACACCGACGACTTCATCTGTAAGTTTTGGTTCTGCTGGTGGCCCGCCGATGAGGTCATCCACTTCTGCTTTGATATCTTCAATGGGTCGAATCGGTAACCCGCTGTCCTTGGTGGCTTCGATGAGGTCTTTCCGTAACGGATTAATCGCAATTCCGCGTTCGGTTACAATCACATCTATGAGTTCTCCCGGACCAACCACTGTAGTCACTTCATCCACGATAATCGGAATTCGATTCCTAAAGGCTGGGATAGGCAGGATCGTGCATTTGCTGAAAAGGCAATTTTGCCAACCACCGATGCCGTGAAGAAGGTATCCGTCGGAATGCGTTACCACATTAGCGTTAAAATTCACATCCACTTCTGTAGCTCCTAAAACCACTGCATCCACCATGCTGGCGAAATTCCCCTTACCGTGCCAGTTGTAACTGGTGAACGGTGATGTATTCACGTGACCAAAATTCTCCCTCATAGAACGGACACCTTCTAAATCAAAGGTCTGTCCGTCCAGAATAAAATCGGTGAGACCCTCTTCCAGCATTTCAACCAGATACTTTGTAGAGCCACCCCGGATGAAACGAGCTTTAATTCCAGCTTCCCTCATCATCTCTTTCAGATAGATAGCAAAAGCCAGAGCCGTCCCACCAGCTCCTGCTTGAAAGCTGAATCCATCTTTCATAATTCCCGCTTCCTTAACAAATTTTGCAGTCAGTTCAGCAATATAAAGTCTATCGGGTGATTTTGTTAATTTTGTGGTTCCGGAGATAATTTTTTCCGGTTCACCGACTTTATCCAGAACAACGACATAATCCACATTCTGACCTTGAATTTGCCACGGCACGCATGGAAACGGTACCAAATTATCGGTCACTACGATTACCTTATCTGCATAAATGGAATCCACCAGCCCAAACCCAAGCAACCCACAAGCTGATGGACCGCGATCCCCAGTGGCATTCCCAAACTCATCTGCTGTGGGAGCCGCCAGCACTGCAATATCAATGTGGACCTCTCCATCCTGTACCGCCTGCCAGCGTCCACCATGAGAACGAAGCACAGCCAGACCATCCATTTTTCCTTCGGATGCATACTTTCCCAACGGGCCGTTCAGCGAACCCTCGATATGATGAATCACGCCATTTTTCATATGTTCAATCATTGGCTCATGGCATGGAAATGCCGCTGACGGAAACCACATTAAATCCTTCACACCTTTTTCAGCGGCGATGTTAAACACTTGATTCATCACTAAATCACCATTCCGAAAATGGTGGTGTGATGAGATGGTCATTCCATGCTTGAGTCCGCATTTTTCCAGTGCTTCTTTGAGGGAACCAACAACTTTGTTCCCATCTGCAGGATAGTCTGAACAGGAACGGATTGGTGGTGCTGCTTTGCTTCCTTCAGGCTTATATTTGCCTACACCCTCAAAAGGTGTTTGTTTGACTCCATTGACTACCGTCGGAACCATTCTTCCAGTAGCATTTTTTACTAATTTTAATTTTTGTCCCATAATTTTCCTAACCGCTAATTACGCAAATTTCGCGAATTATTGATAGTAAGATTTGATTTCAAATAAAAATTTTCCCCAGACTTCTTCCAGTTTATCTGTAAGTGTTGTTAATGGCGTTTCCTCCAACCGAATAGCATATCCATGCACAAAATAATGTCTAAAAATCAAATATTCATAAAGTTCATTTTTTAACGATTCAGAAAGTATTTGTTTTGAGCCTGCTTCCTCTAATAAATCTTTATGCCAGTTACCCGTTATATCAATTTGGATATCCAGAGAAAACAAAATTTGCTTAAGAATATTTTCAACACCATTGTAAAAGTTTTGTAATATTGTTGCGAGTGCCGCAAGTTCAGGAAAGCCTTTATCTTTTACCTTTAAAACTGGATACAATTTACTCAGCGTTGTTTCAATATTTTCAATTTCCGCATTAATTTTTTGTGTTAAACTAACCATAGATAACCTCTCCTTCCTGTTCGATAAGATTATTGAATAAAGATTTATCTGACAAGTTAACCAAATCAACAGGCAAAGAACATTTGCGAAATAATTCCGCATAAAATGAGAAAAATTTCTCAGGTTGAATTCCTTTCACTCCAATATCAATATCATTGGGATTTTCTTCGGACAAAGAAGAACCAAATAAAATCACTGTCTCTACTCCATATTTATTAGCACAATCAAGAATTACTTTTTTATCACTTGTATTAATCATCTTTCTACCTTTCTTTCTTAACCGCGAATTACGCTAATTTCACTAATTATTTTGTACATCAAACCTAAATTTTTATTCGTGTAATTCGCGAAATTAGCGGTTTTCTTTCCAATCCTCACTTAATAATCCCGTTGCAATTGCCAGTTTTAACGTATGCTGTGCCCGTTTCACTACAGGTGGATCGATCATTTTACTCCCTAGTGAAACAACCCCAAGTCCCTTCTCTTCAGCTTCATCAAAAGCCAGTACGATCCTTTTCGCTCTTTCTATATCTGCTTCTGTAGGGGCAAACTCCTCGTGAATGGGTCGAATCTGCCGTGGATGGATACATCCCTTGCCATCGAACCCAAGTGCCTTGGCTTCTCGCACGGATTTCCGCAAACCTTCTTCATCACCCACATCACTGAACACGGTGTCAATGGGCTGCAACCCCACAGCTCGTGCTGCATTTACGATCATGCTCCGTGCAAAAAAGGATTCTGACCCTTCGTTCGTCCGTTTTGCACCAATGTCAGCGGTGTAATCTTCTAATCCGATGGCAAGCGCCACATTATTCTGGGAAGCTTCGGCAATCTCAAGAGCCTTCAGGATGCCGCGTCCGCTTTCAATAATCGGCATAAGAAACACCGGTTCGGCTCGTCCACAGGCTTTACTAATCTCAGCGATCTTCTCATCTACAGCAATAAGCTGTTCGGCGCTCTCCACTTTTGGTACCAGCACCAAATGCACGTTATGCGGGACAATAAACTCAAGGTCTTTCAATCCCATCTCACCCTGATTGCTACGCACCATCCGTTCAGCACCAAAGAAATCCAGTGTGCGCAGCGCATTCCGAACGATGAAACGTGTATCTTTCTTTTCAGATGGTGCTACCGCATCCTCCAGGTCAAGGATGATCCCATCCGGTTGATGGATACCAGCATTAAGCATCAGCTTTGGTTGATTGCCGGGCAGATAGAGACGGCTACGACGGAAACGATCTCTGGAAGAAGAATACAAACAGTATTCCTTTATTTCCGGAAGAGCTTCGTTCACAAGATCGGGATAAGCCTTTTTTAATACTGCTTCGATTCGTGCGGAAATCACAAACGGGAGAGCTCCAAAATCTTCGATAACAAGTTTTCCCGCCTTAACTCCCAGATCTCTGCAAATATCTTCTGCCTGTTTTTTGATGGAGGTTCCATATAGAACATCAACCTTGCTGGTGATTTCGATTTTAATGGGATATTGCTCAACAGCATATGTAACCCGAAGGTCAGAACGGATATTATCCCCTTTTGGTCCTGCTATGAATGTATTTACCATATCTTCAATTTCCTGATTTTTCTTTTTACCTCAATAAATTTAGAGAAGTCTTACCTCATATCGCAAGAAGGGAAAATATTGTGTATTACAAAAGTCCGTGGTCAGCAAATGAATAGTATTCATCTCCAGCAATAATCAGATGATCGTGCACAACCACATCTATAGTCAGAGCCGCTTCCTTAAGCTTCTTTGTGATTTCGATATCTTCCTTAGAGGGCTGCCTGTTTCCTGAAGGATGATTATGGACAAAAACCAGGGCAGCAGCTTTATTCCGGAGAGAACCTTTTACCACTTCCCTGGGATATACCGCAGAAGCGGTCAATGTACCCGAAAACAGCTCTTCCATCTCCATAATCTGATTTCTACCATTAAGATAAATGATTACGAATACTTCCCTACTTCGATCGCGAAGATTTAAACGAAGGTAGTTGATCACCTCTTCAGAAGAGCGGATGAAATCTTTCCCCTCTACTCTCTCTCCCAAATATTTAAGAGCAATGGATCGGGCAAGCTTCAGACCGAATACATTTTTACTCCCAATTCCTTCGATTTGCTTCAATTCTTCAACGGGAGCTTCCAATATTACCCGAATGGATCCAAACTTTTTCATCACATTTTTAGCAGCCTGTTTACAATCTTTCCGTGGAGTCCCGAGCGTAAGGAGTAACTCAACAATCTCGTAGTCGTGAAATCCATCAAGACCAGATTTTAAGAATCTATCACGCAAGCGCTGCCGATGGCCGAGTGTGGACTGCGATTGTGATGATGATTTTTTTACCATATTTTACTCAAGTTTCGCATATGAATATTTCCTTTTTATCCATAGAATAGTCCTTTTCCGTAGGTTTATAAGGGCGTAAACGCCCTCCCA
>JACNLN010000120.1 GCA_014381485.1 Fidelibacterota bacterium | reverse complement strand
GCACCGACTTACCGTAAAAAATATGCTGAATTTTTAAAAACAGATTTCCCACATGTGCCATTTACGAAAAAAGATGAGTTATTTTTAAAACTTTCGGAATTAGGTAAACGGCTTGCAGGTTTGCATTTGCTGAAATCCAACGAATTGGACACACCCATTGCAAAATTTCACGGCAGTGGCGATAATTCGGTTGAAAAAATCAAATACGAAAAAGACTCTGTGTTTATCAATCCAACGCAATATTTCGATAGCATTTCCGAATCTGTTTGGAATTATCACATCGGCGGGTATAAGGTTTGCGCCAAATGGCTGAAAGACCGCAAAGGGCGAAAATTTTCGGTAGAAGAAATCAAAACCTATTGCAGGATTGTTACCGCACTTTCGAAAACGATGGAAATACAGAAAGAAATTGATAAGATTTATCCGAAGATAGAAAAAAAGACTCTAAGACATTAGCACATGAACACTTCACACAAAAAAACACTCAAACTTTTTGCATTTTGGGGATGAATATTGGAATAATATTGTAGTGAGATAGTGATAAAACGGAATAATATTGTAAAATATATTTGTAATAACAGAATAATATTGTAATATATCGACGACATGAAGCAACGATTTCTAATAAAAGAGTTAGAAAAACATAGCGAGGAAAAAGAAATAACTCTTTTATTCGGTGCGAGACAGGTTGGTAAAACAACGCTGTTGAAACAACTCAAAGGAAAATTATCTAATCGGGGATTTTTCACATCGTTTATTTCTCTAGAAGATAAAACGATTCTAACTTCATTGAATGAACATCCCAAAAATTTGTTTCAGTTTATTCCAATATTGCCTTTAGAAACACGGCATTATGTTTTTATAGATGAAATTCAATATCTTGATGATCCATCTAATTTTCTAAAATTGCTTTATGATCAATATGATGAAAAAATAAAATTTATTGTCAGCGGTTCATCTGGATTTTATATTGACAAGAAGTTTACCGATTCTCTTGCCGGAAGAAAAAGAATTTTTTATTTGCCCACAATGGATTTTCGAGAATTTTTGTTTTTTCATGGATTTGACGGCATTATGAATTATGTGCATTCAGATGACATTCCGAAATTGTATTTGCAAGATCTTAAAAATAAATTTTCAGAATATCTGATTTATGGTGGATTTCCCGCAGTCGTGTTGGAATCAACACCCGAAGAAAAAGTAAATCGTTTAAAAGAATTGGCAATGTCTTATGTGAAGAAGGATATTCAAGAAGCCTCAATTCAATATCCCGATATTTGTATGAAGATCATGAAAATCATTGCAGGACAAATTGGCAGTCAATTGAATCCAAACACGATAGGAAAAGCATTAAAAATAAACTATAAAACGGTTGAGTCCTATATTCAATTGATGCAGAAATCATTTCATGTGTCTTTGGTTTCGCCTTTTTTCAGGAGTGCAATTGCAGAAGTTCGAAAGATGAAAAAAATATATTTTAATGATTTGGGTTTACGAAATTATTTTGTGAATAATTTTCATCCTGTTTTGCTTCGAGAGGATAGAGGAAATCTACTCGAAAATTATGTGTTTCGGTTTTTATCCGATCGCTACGATGATTGGGATATTCGGTACTGGCGCACTCAAAAAAAACAGGAAGTTGATTTTGTGGTGCAAGAAAAAAGGGCTTATGAGGTCAAATTCTCAAAATCATCGTTCAAATTGTCGAAGTATAAAACTTTCAGAGAAAAATATAACGAAATACCTTTAAATGTCATTCACTACGACAATGTATTGGAATTCAATCCGAACTCGAAAAACTGAAAACAGAAATATGAAAAAAACACTCATCAAAAATACAAGAATTGTAAATCCCTTCAGTAATCCTGAATTCACCGAAAACGGCTGGATTTCGATTATTGGTGGTAAAATTGAAGAAATCGGCTCGGAAACTCCCGATGAAAATGGCTTTGACGAAGTTCTGGATATGTCAGAAAAAACTGTTTTACCGGGAATGATCAATGCACATCACCATTTGTATTCGACGCTGGCTCTCGGAATGCCCCCACCAAAGAAGACGCCAAAAAATTTCACAGAAATCCTTCAGGAGATCTGGTGGAAACTGGATCTTGCATTGGATGAAAACTCAATCAAAGCATCCTTCGAAGCAGGCTTGCGAGAGTGTTTGCGTTCAGGAGTTACAACGATTTTCGATCATCATTCCAGTCCGAATTTCACCGATGGCTCGCTGGGAATGCTCGTTAAGATTGCGGACAAATTCGGTGTAAATATTTCACCAGCATTTGAAATTACCGATCGCAATGGTGAAGAATTTCTTAAATCCGGTCTGGCGGAAAATTTGAGAACGTTTCAAAATTACGAAAATGACCCACACATTTCTCCGCTAATCGGTTTGCATGCTTCGTTTACGCTTTCTGATAAATCACTTGAAAAAATTGCAGAAGCAATTTCAGACTTCGAGAACTATGGAATTCATATTCACGTTTCAGAGGATAAAACCGATGAAGAAAATGCCAAAAAACATGGCTATCCGTCGGTTATCCAACGGCTGAATCATTTTGGATTGTTGAATGAGCATTGTCTCATTGCACACGGAATCCACATTCAGCCGAAAGATGTGGAAGTCTTAAAGGAATCTGGTGCTAATTTGGTTCATAATCCAACATCAAACGCCAACAACAAAGTTGGAATACTTTCATCAGAAATTATTGAAAAATTGGATGCCGGTTTGGGAACCGATGGTATGCAAACGGATATGCTTTCTGAAGCGAAAGAAGGAACACTCATCCGTAGTTCGCATAAAGAAAATAATGTGAATTATCTGAAATTATTATTCAGCAATAATTCGAAAATTGCAAGTAAATTAGCGGGTTTGAAATTGGGTAAAATTCAACCCGGTTATCAAGCCAATCTGGTTTTTTTCGATTATCAACCACAAACGGAAATGAACGAAGATAACTTTTCGGGGCATATTCTATTCGGATTTGATAAACCAACTGATGTCATGACACGTGGTGAATTTCGAATTTGGGATGGTAGATGTGTTGAAATAGATGAGTTTGAAATCTTGGAAAAAGCAAGAGAACAATCAAAGTTACTTTGGAAAAAAATGGACCGCTAATGAAACCGCTAATCAGTCAGGAGCCTGATAAGTGGACGCTAATGAACGCGAAGTAAAAAATAGGACAAATAAAAATTCGTTTATTTCTTGATCAGAATAATTAGCGTGTATTAGCGTTAATTCGCGGTTAATAAAAGGAGAAGAAGAATGAAATCAAGTTTTAAAGGAAGAGATATTTTATCACTCAAAGATTTTGAGCGGGAGGATTATTTTCATGTATTTGAAGTTGCTGATCGGCTTAGACCTTTTGCTGAAGATCGAAAAAATACCGATTTGCTTGCTAGAAAAACACTCGTCACCGCATTTTATCAACCCAGCACTCGGACTCGCCTCGCTCACGAAGCAGCTATGCATCGTCTTGGTGGACATGTAACCGGCTTTTCTGATGTGAAAATGACACGTGCCGGAGATTTTTATCAGGAGAGCATCAAAGATACAGTTAAGATGCTGGAATTTTATGGTGATGTCATCGTAATGCGTCACTTCCAGCAGGGCGCTCCGCACGAAGCCGCAAAGTGGGCTTCTGTGCCGATCATCAATGGTGGCGATGGCTGGGGTGAACATCCTACCCAGATATTGACCGACCTGTATACCGTTTACCACGAAAAAGGGCGCATTGACGGTTTACGCTGGCTGGCTGTTGGCGATATGCGTATGCGCACCATGCACTCCTTAGCTTACGGTCTGACTCAGTTTGACTGTCCGATCACGTTTGTCTCCCCACCTGAACTTAGGTTAACCGACGAGTTTAAAGCTGAATTGCGGGAGTATGACCTTGATTTCAGAGAAGCCGATCATGTGAAACAGGCTATTGCTGATGCGGATGTTATCCTGGTTGAGCCGGTTGTACAACCCGATTACACAAAATCACGTGATGAGCGCGAAGGTGATGTAGGTTTAACACCGGCAAATTACAAAATCACCCGTGAACTGTTATCTACTAAAGCTAAGTCAGATGCCATCCTGCTGCACTCGCTGCCGCGTATGGATGAGATCCCAACCGAGGTGGACAATACTCAGTGGGCGTATTACTGGCAGGAAGCGTTCTGCGGTGTTGTAATGCGCATGGCTCTGCTGGCTTTGGTACTCGGTGCGCAGGAATAGGAGGTAAGAACAATGCAGAATTTTCTATTTGGTCGTGACATGATAACGACCCAGGAATGGACCCGTAAAGAGATTGACACCATCATGGATGTTGCCATGGACTTGAAACGCAAACGGGCGTTAGGGGAACCTCATGCCTATCTGCGTGATAAAGTATTGGCTATGCTCTTTTTCTTCTCCAGTACTCGTACCCGCGCTTCCTTCGAAGCCGGAATGGCACAATTAGGAGGGCACGCCCAGTTCATAGAAAGTAAAACCACCCAGATTGCACATGGTGACACTGCCAAGGAAATTGGCGAAATTCTTGGCCGCTATAACGATGGTATTGCCATCCGTCAGGTTGATTGGGATATAGGTAACCAGTATATTTGTCAGGTTGCCGAGGCAAGCCGCGTCCCGGTGTTTAATATGCAGTGCGATTTGTACCACCCCCACCAGATTTTAGCTGACCTGCTAACGATTATTGAAAAAAAGGGTGATACTCGAGGCAAAACCATCACCGTGAGTTGGGCTTATGCATCCAGTTACTCCAAACCCCAGAGCGTACCAAACAGCTTGATTCTTCTGATGTCACGCTACGGTATGAATGTCCGATTGGTTCATCCGCCTGAGTTTAAACTAAAATCCGAGTTCATTGATCAGGCAAAAGAAAATGCAAAAAAACATCACGGCAGTTTTGAGATGATGGATGACTTTGAAGCTGGTGTCAAAGACACGGATATCTGGTATGCCAAGAGCTGGGGTCCAATGCTGACCACTACTGACCCTGATGAAGATAAACGCATTACTGATCAGTACAAGGACTGGATCGCGGATGAACGCCGTCTGGCAATGGCTAGCGACGATGCTGTTTATATGCATCCTTTGCCTGCCGACCGCAATATTGAGGTTACCGACGGCGTTATTGATGGTTCTCAATCAGTAGTTTTTGATCAAGCGGAGAATCGTTTACACGCCCAAAAGGCAGTCATGGCTCTTACTATGTCAAATATGGAGGTGTAGTATGAAGGACAAACGAAAGCTCGTTGTTATCGCCCTTGGCGGAAATGCTATAAAAAAACCGGGAGAATCCGGTACATCAGAAGATCAGTTTAAAAACATTGCTTTAACCTGTGAACAGTTGGTGAAGATGAACAAACTTGGATATAAACTGGTTCTTACGCATGGCAACGGTCCGCAGGCAGGGAATCTTCTTATCCAGCAGGAAGAAAGCAAAATGCTTGTTCCATCTATGCCGCTGGATGTTGTGGATGCTATGACTCAAGGCGAAATTGGTTATATGTTCCAGAACCAACTTCAAAATGCATTTCGCAAAGATGGTCGTGAGATTCCCATTGCTACGGTAATTACTCAGGTTTTAGTTGATGAACACGATCCCGATTTTGAGAATCCCACAAAACCTGTGGGGCCATTTTATACAAAAGGGGAAGCTCTTGACCTGCAGAAATCTAAAGGTTATATTGTAAAAGAGGTCAAACCCTCTGAGGAAAAAGGGTGGCGCCGTGTTGTTCCTTCACCAGAGCCTATCGGACTTGTGGAGGCAGAAGCCATCAGATATCTTCTCGCTGCCAGGGTTATCGTAGTCACTTCAGGTGGTGGTGGGATTCCCGTAGTGAAAAGACCTGATGGAACACTCATCGGGGTGGAAGCAGTTGTGGATAAAGACAAAGCAGGACAGAAACTTGCAGAAGTCGTCCACGGTGATATTTTCCTCGTACTCACCGATGTTGAGCATGTTTATCTTAATTTTGGCAAATCGGATCAAATACAATTGGATGAAATCACTGTTGAACAAGCCGAGAACTATTTACAGGAAGGACACTTTGGTACCGGGAGTATGGCACCAAAAGTAGAAGCATGTATCCGATTTGTAAAGTCCAGTGGCGAACGAGCGATTATTACTTCCCTGGATACAGCCATTGATGCTCTGAATGGTAAAACCGGAACACAGATTATCAACCGCTAATCAGTCAGGAGCCTGACAAGTTCCGACAAAAGCTGGACAAGTTGACGCGAATGGATGCTAATATGGTTGAATTATTGGAAAAAGATTTGGTTTACAAAACTGTTGACTAAGTTAGTATCTAAAAATATGAATGCTAAATGTAGTTCTTTGAAATGCAAAACAATGAATAAAAATTTTTCGCGTTAATTAGCGTTCATTCGCGGTTAAAAAAGGAAAAAATATGACAAAACAAGAACAAATCTTAAAAAACACCATCCAGCGCTGTCGGGAGCGTAACATTATCATTCCGACTTACAAACAAATGCGGAATCCAGAGTTAATTCCTGATGAGATCAAAAACGATTTGAAATCTATCGGTTTGTGGGATTTGGATCCGAGGAATTTATTCCGCATCACATGGAAAAATGAACCAGTGAAAAAAGGCGGTGGATTTGGGAAGGTAAATTATCTCGAACTCCCATCGGAATTGACCGGTGTGAAAGCCCGAATTTTCATTTTACTCGGAAAGTATTTCCCGACAGGTGCTCACAAAGTTGGTGCGACATTTGGACCGCTGGTGGAAAAACTGGTTACCGGAAAATTTGACCCGACCCGCCAAAAAGCACTCTGGCCCTCGACGGGAAATTACTGTCGTGGCGGAGCTTATGATGGGTATTTGCTCGGCTGCCCTTCGATTGCTGTCTTGCCGGAAGAGATGTCACAAGAACGGTTCGATTGGCTTGAAGAAGTCGGTGCGGAAGTTATCGCAACACCAGGTGGTGAGGCAAACGTCAAAGAAATATACGATAAAGTCAAAGAATTAATCGCTGATCGCGGAGATGAAATTGTCAATTTAAATCAGTTCAGCGAAATTGGAAATTCCTTATGGCACTACGCCGTAACTGGTCCAGCGATGGAAGAAGTTTTTGAATCTGAAAAAATTGAAAACCAACGATTCAGCGGGTTATTTTTGACGCAGGGTTCAGCGGGGACTCTTGGTAGTGGAGACTATCTCCGGGAGAAATTTCCGCAAATCACAATCGCCGCCGGAGAAGCCAGTCAGGTTCCAACAATGCTTTACAACGGCTATGGCGGACACCGAATTGAAGGAATTGGCGATAAACATATTCCGTGGATTATGAATGTGAAAAATCTCGATATGGTTGTTGGAATTGATGACGAAGCACCGATGAGGCTCATTCGTTTATTCAATGAACCGACTGGAAAATCATATCTTGAAAAACTGGGACTTTCAGAAGAATTGGGCGAAAAATTGAATCATTTCGGGATTTCTTCGATTGCGAACATTTTAGGTTCTGTGAAGATGGCGAAATATTATGAACTCAATGAAAACGATTGTGTTTTTACTGTGGCAACCGATTCGATGGAAATGTATCAATCTCGACTAGCCGAAGCGAATGAAAAATTCGGAAAATACACCGAAACGCAGGCAGCAGTGGATTTCGAACGGCGACTTTTGGGAATCGGAAAAGACGACATGCTGGAACTTTCCTACTACGAAAAAAAGCGTATTCACAACTTGAAATATTTTACATGGGTGGAACAACAAGGAAAAACCGCCGAAGAACTCGATGCACAATGGCACGACGACGATTATTGGAAAAACCAATTTGCAAAAGTTAATGAGTGGGACGAGAAAATCGAGGAATTCAACGAAAAAGTAAAAAAAGGAGAGAAAAATGCAAGTAGAATTTTTTAGTGCAGAGTGTCCTCTCTGTCTAAGAACTTTAGACATTCTGGAAAAAGAATTTCCAGAATTGTCAATAACCGTACATCGAGCAAGCGATTGAACCGATGGCAGTTGCTGTCAGTTGGCAGCGAAATATAAAATCAATGCCATTCCATCCTTGGTCATAGATGGAAAGGTCATTCAAGTGGGTGTTCCCAATGAAAATGATCTAAAACAAATCAGAAGCAATATTGGTACATAACATAGATCATTGATAGTGAATAAACTTGTACATTTGCTTGTAAATTCCCTAAATCATTAAAAAATGAAGTTGCGTGTAATACGTTGTAATACATAAATTACATTGATTTACAAAAAGAGAAATAATTATGACTAAACCAATTTCATTGCGTTTGCCAGCAGATATTTCTGAAGAACTGGAAAAAATAGCGAACTTGATTGACCGTCCGAAATCCTATGTGATTCGCAAGGCGCTGGAAAATTATCTTGCTGAATATGTGGATTATCAAATTGCTCTGGATCGTCTGAATGATAAGGACGATGCAATAATTTCCTCAGATGAGATGAGAGCGAAATTTGGTTTATAAAATCCGCTTCAAATCGAGTGTTGAAAAAGATTTACGCCGGATTGACAAAGGTACTGTACGAAAAATTCTGGATAAAATTGATTCTGAATTGGTAAAAGAACCAACGCCCGGTAAAATGCTCTCGGGTAAATTTAAAGGATTATTCCGGTTCAGAATCGGAAATTATAGTGTGATTTACACAATTTCAAAAAACACCGTTTTGATTTTACGAATCGCACACAGAAAAGAAGTTTATCGAAAATGACCAAAGTCCAACATCCAATATCCAATTACCAATGCGTCTCTTGCGGTACTGAATACGAAATTGAACCGTTCCGATATCAGTGTGATTGCGGCGAAAATCTGGATTACATTTACAATTACAATCTGATTAAACGGAGTTGGTCAAAACAGACATTGGCAGAAAATCCTGATCGTTCTCATTGGCGATATTTGCCGTTATTGCCGGTGCAAAACGTACCGGAGAATCGCTCATTGCAAGTTGGTGGCACGCCGTTGATTTCATTCCCTGAAATTGCAAATGAATTCCAAATAGCGAACTTTTACATTAAAGACGACACACGAAATCCGTCCGGATCGCTGAAAGACCGGGCATCGGATATTGGAATTCAGCACGCCACAGAATTGGGTGAAGAAACAATCGTTGCGGCTTCCACCGGAAATGCAGCTGCATCGCTGGCGGCTCTTTCTGCATTTTATGGAAAGAAAGCTGTCATCATTGCACCTGCTTCTGCACCAAAAGCAAAATTGACCCAAATTCTTCAATATGGTGCTACTCTGATTCTTGTTAAAGGGAGTTATGATGATGCTTTTGATTTATCCAAGAAAGTTGTAGAAAAGTACGGTTGGTACTCCCGCAGTACTGGAATTAACCCGGTATTATCGGAAGGGAAAAAGACGGTTGCTCTGGAAATTGCTGAACAATTAAATTGGAAGGTGCCGGATAAAGTCTTTGTCCCGGTGGGTGATGGTTGCATTATTGGTGGAGTGTATAAAGGGTTTTATGATCTTCTTCAATTGGGTTGGACAAGTCGGATTCCAAAAATCATCGCTGTTCAGGCTGAGGATTCTGCAGCGATTGTGACAGCATTAATGCATGATAGATCAATTGAACCTGTAAAAGCAAAAACAATTGCTGACAGCATTTCTGTTGATATGCCGAGAGATGGGATGAAAGCTATACGTGCTGTTCGCAAGAGTGGCGGATTTGGTGTTACCGTGACGGATGACGAAATTTTGTCTGCTCAAAAAGATCTTGCCTCTTCCAGTGGAATCTTTGCAGAACCGGCAGCCTCAGCTACCTATGCAGGATTTCTGATAGCGTTGAATGATGGTAAAGTGAAGAAGTCTGATGAAATTGTTATTTTAATCACAGGGAGCGGTTTAAAAGATATTCCAGCTGCTCAAAAAAAGATATCTATTCCAGATCCCATAACTCCTGATCTGGATCATTTTAAAGAAGCAATTTATTTTATTTCGTGATTAATCCAAAAAAAGTAGAGTACACTGATTTAGAACTGAATGTAAATGGACTAAAAGTTCGAAAGAGAATTCCTACCCACCTTCGCCTTCTGGACTTTTTACGGGATGAACTCGGATTAACAGGTCCCAAAGAGGTTTGTTCTGAGGGAGAATGCGGTGCTTGTACAGTGATTCTCGATGGTAAGATTGTAAACTCCTGTCTGGTATTTGCGGTGGAAACAGATGGTTCTGAAATTATGACTATTGAAGGACTATCCAAAAATGGCAAGCTTACCAAACTCCAGCAGGCGTTCATTGACCATCATTCTATTCAGTGCGGATACTGTATTCCGGGGATGGTATTATCGGGCGAGCAGATCCTTAAAGACCATCCATCCCCCGATCGTGAGACAATCCAAAACGAGTTGGCTGGTAATATCTGTCGCTGCACAGGTTACCAAAAGATTGTAGGCGCCATTGAGGCGGCCGCAGATGAACGCGGAAAAGCGCAGATAGAATAGTGTTAAAACATAAAGAGATAACGGACAAGATAATAAAGGCGTTCTATGAAGTATATAATGAACTGAGATTTGGATTTCTGGAATCGGTTTATGAAAAAGCTTTATACAATGTATTGAAGAACTATGGTCTATCTGTTGAAAGGTAAAAGATAATAAC
>JACNLN010000123.1 GCA_014381485.1 Fidelibacterota bacterium | reverse complement strand
GATGACATAGTCGGCACCAAATCCTGCTTCATTATCGATAGCACCATTGGTAGAAACAGCGGCTAAACTGTCAATTCCCGGATAGAAAGCACCGAACTTGCCCATAAAGAGGTTAGTGTGTCCGGCAGGCAGATCAAGAGTACCAGTAAAGAAATCATCTCCATCATCATCTGTAAGACGTGGCATATCAGGACTTGCCGGTGTCTGACATCCCGGCCCCATACAATCACCCCAGGTATACCAGCCGTTCAGGTAAGACCCGTTGAATACGATAGTATCCGGTTTCACCGGGAAGGGTTCGCCTGTGTTTACGTTCAAGGTGCCATCAATCCACTCGACTTCAAAGGAGATGGTCACATCATTTAGCAGGTCTTCCCCCATAGGAAGGATAGCCGGTTGAATAGGATCAAGAATGATGTCATCGCCAGTCCATTCAAAACTGTGATTATCACCAGTTTCCCAACCGCCGTTGTTCCAGACGGAATCCGGGTTGGCCTTGAATTTCCATTCAATTTGATCACCCACGTTTACTGTTAATGTAGTATCAAATACGTAGGTGTTTGGGTCACCGAAAACCTGTACCATCACGTCACCGCCTGCCCAGCCATTGAAGCCTCCGCGTACTTCAAGAGTGTGGATATTCGGATCGAATCCTTGTGCGTTCATATTGGTCATGTCCGCCTGGAAAGTCACATTAGCTTCCTGGTAGTTTAGTCCTTCACAAGGATCACATGATCCGAAGCAGACCTCTGGAAGTATCTCATCAATACTACCTACTGTGTGGTACCTGTTTCCGCCGTCAGCACATTCACTTGGAACGCTTTCATCTTCACCCCACTCATCTCCATTGATATACTTGAAGTAGATGGTTTCGCCGATGGTCAGGGGTAGTTTGACCGTATAGACGGTGTCTCCATCGTCATCTGCCAAAGCGGTAGCTCCTGGATCCCATCCCTGGAAACTCCCTGTAATGTGAATACCATCAACTGAAATATCCTCATTCTCCATATCTACCTGGAAGGTAACGTATACTTCGTCACAGCCGATACAGCTGGAGAAGCAGACCGGACCCACAGTGTCAGCAGAATCACCAACGACCCAGATACGGTTATAGGCACCAAAACCATTGTCAACACCACAATCACTAAGTCCGGTATTGTCTTCCTGACCAGACCAGGTGTTACCGTTAATGAAGGTATACAGCAGGGTATCACCAGTTGCAAGACCTGTAAAGGTGATCTCATATACACTGTCCGCATCCAGATCAGTCATCTCCGAAGTAGCGGGATCCCATCCCTGCATATTACCAGCGATGTGAACACCACTATCAGATACAGTCTCATTTGACATATCCAGTTGGAAGTTTACATCAACAGCAAATAGAAGCGATGAAGAAAACGCAAGCATCATCACGATAACTTTTTTCATCATTTGTTCTCCTTCTATTAATTTGAAACATTTCATTATTATTCCACCACTGTTAGTTTTAGTAACTCGAATTAGAGTTACTAAATTTTGCGGTTAAATTACTCTATTATTCTACAAATCCAAATAAAAAAATTAACTTTATCACGCATTAGCAACATGCAATCAAGTAAAATATCATTTATATCTTCCTAACTTGATTTACTTTTAGGGTCATCCCGAAGCCATTTGCTAATGAATTGTTCAGACTAATAGGTTAATGATAGAGAGATTTTTTGTGGGTTACTCAATCGTTCAAATTCGTGATAAGAATAGTCAATTCCCCATTTTATTCCACTGACACTAATATTTACTCCAGCTCCTAAAGTAAACTTTTCTTCAGAATCTCGCTGATACAAATTATGGAGCCCTCCTCGGAGAAAAACAAAATTCATAATATTTATCTCAGTTCCGATGTTCAAACTTTCTGTGTTATCATTTGGATGATTAGCATCAGCTGCTACGGTGATATTTAGACCCGAATAAAAAATGGGGAAGTTATAAGCCAATCCGAACCGGAACAGAAGGGGTAAATCAAACCTGTCTGTAGCAAGGTAAGCATTTATATGTTCGGGGTCGGACTCTAATGTTGGGTCCAGGTCTGTTTGTATCAATAAATCACGTCCATTCATCTGCATCTTGGTACCAAAATTTGAGATACTCATTCCAAGTGTTAAACCATCCAGTCGTGTCTTGTAAAGAGTTCCTATGTCCACAGCAAACCCGGATGCGCTGGAATTGTAAATAAATTCGTTGATGTATTTAGTATTGATTCCAAGTGAGAATCGGTCTGTAAGATTCTTCGCAAACGTCAGACATGCAGAGTAGCTACCCGCTTTAAATGTTTGACCTGTTTCTCCTTCTGGATCGTGAGTTGTTGTAACAAGCATTTCATCCATGTGAAGGTAGGAAATAGAAGCTCCAATAGTTCCAATGGAACCCAGATGGAATGTGGTACCCACAAATTCAAAGTTGATGTCCAGGAACCAATTTGTATGGTCAAATAGTACGTGGTTATTTTTCGTTCTTGAAATTCCAGCAGGATTCCAGTAGAGAGCGGATGCGTCACTGGCAATGGCTGCAAATGCTCCCCCCATAGCAAGAGCACGGGATCCAACGCCAATCTTTAAAAATTGTCCTGCAGTAGTGCCCACTTTTGACACTGATTGAGTCTGGACGACGCTAAGGTTAATGAAAAGTAGACAGAAGATAAACGATATATAGTGTTTCTTTTTCATTTTATCACCGCGAATTTTCCTAAAATGGGTTTAAAATCATAGTTACTACCTGGGAGAGGTTCGATATGATAAAGATATATCCCATAGGCTATTGCTAGATTATCTTTAGTCAGCATATCCCATTCGGCAGAACCATCATCGAGATCTGTTGAATGTTTAATGATATCTACCAGTTCACCAGTGAGAGTGTAAATCCTTATTTCACACTGCGGGGGTAAGTGGTTGAAATGGATTGAACGAGGTCCTCGTCCGGTAGCGTAGGGGTTTTGTCCTTCCCAGCTGGCTCCGGCAATGTATGGGTTTGGTACTACCTTAACTTGTCGTATATCTTTTTTCATTTTCTGTGGGTCTACATATGGGGCATTTGATACAAATTCAAAAATATCGTCGCTGTTAAAAGGCTTGGTTACAATAATATTGAGAGAATCTCCATGACCGGGTAAAGTAAAAATCGATATGTCAGTTGTAGAAGCTGTAATATTCCATGTTATAACAGTTGTGTCTGCCAGGTCTTCAAGTAGTAAAATTTCATCGCCATACGAAAAATGTCCTGAATCAGAAATTGTAATAACAAATGATGTATCCCCTTCCTCAACTGTAGTATCAATAATAGTATATTGGCTGTAGTTACTTGGGTTAAAAACGCTGTCTGGAATTGAATAAGGCCAGGTTTGATCAAAAATTGCAAATGCAATTTCTGACTGATCATAAGGGTCCATAATTAAGAAGTTTGTTAAGATACTTTCCGCTTTAAGTGTATCACCATCGGTTTTGATGAGATCAACAGATATGCTTTGTCCAATAAGTGTATCAGCAAAAATAATCTGGACATCTTTTGGATATTTAAAACCAGTGGTGGAAAATTCAGAAGGACGGTTAAATTTAGTGAATTCTACAGAGTACCCTTCATCAAGTTCAGGGGATAATAGGACCGATGCTTTGATATCCCAGTCATTATCTATAATAATCTGCATACCCTGGAAAATCGCTTTATCATCATCAATGTCAGAAGTCCAGGGAATAACAGTTTTGTGATTATTGAGATCAGTTACATCCACGACAGTAAAGTGCGAAGTTACAGGGATCATCTCTTCTACATCAAGGGAGTCGAGATTAGGTTCTCCAAGATCAGGGGATAAGTTACCTTCAGTACCCGATGGGTTATCAATAGGATCATAATTATCATTATTCGGATCGGATCCTTCAACATAATCAGGATTTTCCACTTCATAACATCCACCCACCCCATCTTCAAATTCATCTCGACAGCCATCCTGACCAACATCGTTTTTCAATTTGTCCTGCGGATCAAAAATGCCATTTACATCTAAAAAAGGTTCCCCCGTTTCTTCACTCTGGTAAATCTCGTCATTTTCAGTCCCCCAGTCATCACACCCCCCATCTTCATTTAGATCTTCATCGTCGATAAGACCATCACCGTCATTATCATATCCATCAGAGCAGTTCCAGTCTCCATAATTATCGTGATTGGGATCAGGATTTCCCCATGGATTATATCCCGGTTCATCCTGAGATCGTAGTCCATCAATACCATAATCCAACCAGTCGATTTCTCCATTTTCTTCTCCTTCATCATCTGTATCAGGCAGACCATCGAGACCATAATCATAAAAAGTTTCTGTGGAATCCCAAACCCCATTCCCATAAATATCTTCCCAAGGTACCCAATCTCCGTCATCGTCGATTCCATTAGATCGGGAATCCTTAAAATAAATCTGATAAACATGTCCTGAAAGAATTTTGGAAGGGTCGATATTATTCAGAGATATGAAACCAGTGCCCTTTGGGGGATGAATGGGATAGACATCATCTTCCCCTGCTTCCTGTGGAGGAATTACATAGCCGGCGGCAGGCGCATCAGGAACAACGGAGACAACGTTAGTTGCTGTCTGGACGTTTCCACCCTTGTCAATGGTAACGAATTTAGAGGTTTCAGCAGGCAGTATATCTTTTTCAAGGTTACCGTGGTCGTATGCTGTTACTGCATAAAAATAACGATGTCCATTGATAACATTTGTATCTGTCCAAGTATGAACAAGTCCGGTGTTTTCCCCAAGATCGAATTTGACGCCATCAATATCGATTTCGAAAAATCCTGAATGCTCATTATCAAGATCAAATTGTTTGACAGCTACATTAAATTTGGGAGAACCATAGGCATCAGTGATTTCACCAGCGTCTGTGAATTGTGTATCGGTAGCCTTGTAGATTTTATATCCTTCAAAATCATAACCGGAAAGTCGGTCATAGGAATCTTCAGCTATACCATCCCAATAGAGGGTAACATATCCATCGCTAGCATAAGCCCATACGGTTGGAAGTTCGGGAGCCTTAGCAAAGTTATAATTCTGATTATAAATTGTCTGGACAGTCTGTTTATTTCTAACCAGGTCCGGGAGGTTGTCACCAAAAAGCAATCCTAAGGAAAATCGTTCTATTTCACCAGCTTGTAGAGGAAAGTAACCAGAACCAAAAAGAAAGTCAGCATCCACATTTTGGACAGACTTATTGAAATAGCCAGGGTACATTTTATCCCAAAGACATGGATCACACCCCATATCAGAAAATACACCGAATGCGAAATAGAAGAAACTGGATAAACCTATTTGGTCCGATTCGTCAATATCAGTTTTATCAATATTAGGTTCTCCAGGGAGACCTGTATCAACCCATTCTTCTCCAAGGAGCTCATAGCCCGAGGTAGCTTCACCATCACCTTCTCCATAAAATGTGTCCCCGCTTCCGGGAGCACCGTCTCTGCCCACATCGTCTGTTTCTGGATTCCAGTCACCATCATTATCTATACCATCGCTCCGGGATTCGTCAAGTAACAGGTTATCGAGTCCATCTCCTGTAAAATAGTTAACCGCAAGTAATTCTTCATTCAAATAGAAATGTTCATAAACTCCTGAACCTTCAATAATTTCTACTAGTTCTCCATTATTTTCATCTATCAACCCATTTAAGTTGTCATCAATCAAATTTCTGGGAATTTCTTTCAAACCGTTGTAAGCCGAATCTACAGTGATTGTGATGAACCCGCTATTATGTTGAATTCGAAGTGTGTCCATTGGGAAAACAGAATGTGTTCTAGAAAAAGTTTTATAGTCAATAATTATGATTGAGTCTCCTGGGGAATAACTAATTCCATTATAAGTCCAATCATCTAACATTGTTTTTGTTAATATCATGCCACCACCGTTTGATCCATCTCCATCATTGTCAATACCATCTACTGCATTTCCCGGACTTTCCAGAAAGGCGTAACCAGCTAATCCAACAGGAGACCAGCCACCTGATCCAATTCCGCCCAATCCTGTTTCAAGGTCAGTGCCATGGTCGTAAGAATAAGCAATGTCATCAACCTTGTCAAAGTCTGCATAATCATCATTAGTATCTCCACCTCCGCCGGTTGTAGTGCCAACGATGGCTCCAAAAACCATTTTATTGTTAAGCTTATGACCAATATTTTTGATATCATAAAGCCAAAAAATAACATCTTCTGCCATAATATGATTCCATTGTAATCCACGTATAATGGCATTCAAGCCAAGCCCGCGCCTTTCAAAATCAGTGGTATCAGGGAAAAATAAGAATTCTGCATCATTGGCATCATCCATAACAAAGTAGCTTTCCTGTTCAGCATTTTTCTGGTCTTTTCCAAAATAGCCATTCCAGCTTCCTGGCCAGCCTGGATCCAGCTCATCCGTCAATTTATCAGGCCATTGATCCGGCCAGGTATTGGGAACGGTTGGATTCGAAGGGTCTGATGGTGGACCCATATGACTCATAGCTACAAGGTTTGTGTCGTCGTTGAAGTAGCCCATTAGAGGTTCCCACCCCCAATGTTCATCAAGGTTCATCTCGCTGCCTCTTGGACTGAAAATCGTTACTACACTGTGTTTAAGATTTCCATTCTCATCAATGATCTCTGAACCGACCATGATTCCCACATCTCCAATATATTCGTGAGTGGAGTTAATGGGCCATTCCCCGCCAATATCTTCTGGCTCATCCATCTGACGTCCTACCAGCCCAAAGTTGTAAAAAGTCGTTCGCACCTTGTTGCCCGAATGAACATTTTTCGCTCTTGCCAAAGTCGTTCCATGAGGATGAGTTCCCATTAACTGGGTTGTTGTGGTTATAAGAATAATTGCGAAAAATATTTTCATATTTAAAAGTAACCTCATAAAAAAACTCCTAAATATTCTTTGTATTAAAAGTCAATATTAAAACCAATATTTATTTTTCTTGGTTCAGAAAACCGGTCGGGCTGGAGCAGATGTTCCTTTAAGTGGCCGATACGATCAGAAGAGGTATTTGGAACATCCTTCGCAGTCAAAGTATATGTTGCTCGCCCGGTATCATTCCAGACATTCTGTTCATTCCGTATATCAAGCAGGTTGTAGATATTACAAAATAGCATGAAACGTAATCCAAACATATTAAGTTGATAGGATGATCTCAAATCCACTGTGAAGAAATTGGGTTTCCTGTCACTGTTTTCTGCAAATCCTGAAAAAGCTGTAGCTCCTGCAACAGTACCCACCTTAAACTCTGGAGTGTAGGGCATTCCACTCCAGTATTTCAGGATTAAAGAAGCCGACCAGTCACGTCCTCCAAGTGTCAAGGAACCGTTCAAAGTGTGCGTTTGATCCCATTCCAACGGAATCAAACTCTGTAATGGAGATTCATCATTCTGAGCACTGTGATATGCATCATCCGGGTTGGAATAAGTTCCTTCTGCAACCATCCAGGAATAGTCAAGAGATGCACCAAATCCGTTTATATAAGATCGGTGAATGGTTATTGTATAACCTCGAGTATTGGAATAATCCTTATTTTCATATTTACGGTATGTCCCAACAGGATACTTATTGATGGGAGCACTCATTCCGACCCAATCACGGGTATCCCTATAAAAGATAGTAAAATCAAATGAGGTAAAGGGAAAGATCTCTTGCTTTACCCCTACCTCATACATTACTGTTCGTTCAGGCTTTAAGGCAGCATTCCCCAAGATTCCAGCAAAGCTTGACTCTCCAATCTCAAATTCAGGATTAGCATAGAGATAATAGAAATTGGGGATCTGAAAGAAATAACCATAAGAGACATGAATGGCTCCCTTATCTGTAATTGGATATGATAACCCGATCCTTGGACTTACCTGATAGGATGCGGGTGCTTTTTTATATCCATCAACCCACCTGTAGTTCTCTCTAACATTTGACCATGATGAATCATCGCTGATTGATAAATTAAGCAAATTTTGAGCTTTTACTGAACCTTTAGCTGTCAGTGAGTCATAAATAGTTACCTGTGGATGTAGTTCGGAGTACTCATGTTCCCAGAATATTACTGTATCATTGGGAGTGTAAACCAAATAATATTTTTCGTTTCCAGGGAAACGATAATCTTTTGGGATAATCCAATCCGGATCAAAGTAGTCAAATCGAAGACCAATATTGAGAATTATATCGTCTAACTCCAGTTTATCCTGGATATATGCTGAAAACTGGAGAGGATTTGCTCTGAAATAGTTTCGTGATGTGGAATGAGTTGGAAGAATCGTTGGTGTGTAAGGTTCAATCTGTGCACCAGCCAATGGATTGAAACCAAGAGTATCACCTTGTGAGGAAAGTCCCCAGTCTCCATAAGTCTTATATTGAACACTCTTTTCCTCTGCCCACAAGTCATATCGTTTAATTTCAAAACCAGTTTTAATCTGGTTATAACGATTTATCTGACTGGATAAATCAAATTTTATATCATCATAGGTAGTTCTTCGTTCATATCTTCCATCCTGAGTACCCCCTGGAGCAAAAGACCATGCAGGAACGTTCATTATATCTGGATCAACATAACCTTCAACATCACCGCTATCCACGACTGTATATAACCAATCATAATGATATATGATATCCCCATCGAGAGTCCACAAAGTATCAACTTCCACAAGTGTGGAATCAATAATGAAGTGATCTTCTAGAAGGGTATCAACAATAGTAATTTCCCATTGATTTTCATAAAGTGTATCACCATTTACTGTAATAAGAGTATCAATCACATCAAAATAACTAGTATCTCCCTCATCGGAAATAACTGTGTCAATAACCGCAATATAGTTATACAGAAAGAGATCTGAGAGATCATCAATATTTTTTTTCTCATATGGAACATTTGTCAAATCTTTGTAAAGATACTCCCAGTAGGATGATGAGAAATCGATATATTTCAACTCGTAAAATGTTTTTGGAGATAGTGTATGTGTTAGTGTTACAATATGAGTCAAGTCCTCCTCAAAGCGGTTCATTAGCCCCTGTGGATTATATTTGAAGAAACTGTCATAGTTCTTGTATGATTTTTCGGAGTAGAATAGACTGTAAGCCATTTTAACCTTAGGAAGAGGTTTAAAAGTTAGTTTTAGTTGTCCAGTTAACTTGGAAAATGGTGCTAAGGGTACTACATCCGCTTTTCCCGTAGCATTCCCATTTTCGTTTCCCCAACTGCCATTTGGTAAAAAGAGATTTTTACCATAAAAGCGGTTCATCGTTTTGAAATATCTAACATTTATATAAAAAGTAAGTTTATCTCCGAAACCTAGCAAAGGGCCACTAAGGTGTGCGTTCAGATTTTGGATCTGAAATGGGTTTAGAAGTGAATTCAATTTCTCCACATATCCATTTTCCTCTAAAGTGAAGCGGTGTTCGCCCCATTGTGCAGTTCCGTTACCCTCACCAATGCTCGGTTCATTTTTCTGTCCATTGTTATTACTTACATTGGAAGGAACCATTGACCCGTTATCTAATGGATCTCCAAGCTGTCCATCGGCACCCAAATCACTATTCAATGGTTCGCCCGCATCCCAAACACCATTTCCATTTTCGTCATCAAAGGGTTCACCCGGATCCCATTGTAAATTTCCATTTTTATCATTGAACCATTCGGGTTGATCCCACACGCCGTCTCCATCAAGATCACTAAAGGGTATCCAACTGGTAAAAGGTGATGAAAGGGTGAAAATCTCATTATCATATGTATGATAGCCACCCCCATATATCTCTAGTCCACCATCCAATTTATTGCCGCCATCCTTCGTTACAACATTTACAATACCAGACATGGCGTTACCATATTCAGCATTAAAGGTTCCACTGATAACCTGCAGTTCTTGAATAGAGCTGTTTTGGACCTCTTCACCGACACTGCTGCCATCGTAAGAGTCTGTAGTGGAAATACCGTCAACCCAGAAGGAAACTTCTCCGCTTCGACCACCACGAACATGTAGTCCCCCTCCAGCATCTCGGACGATTCCCGCTTGTAGTTCAATTATATCGCCCACCTCTGCTACAGGAAGATTATCTATCTGTTTTGTACCGACAACGGCTGCCATTGAAGTTTGATCCAATCGGACTGTCGGCTTTTCTGCTATTATTGTAACTGTTTGACCGGCTATAACTTCCATAGAGAGGTTAAAATCAGCTCGACTTGTCAAATCAACAACCACTTCAAGATCTTTCATAATAATAGGAGTATAACCTATCATCATAGCTTTAACACTGTAGGTACCGGGGGGAACATTCAAAATAAAAAATTCACCATTGATATCAGTAGCAGCTCCAAGCGACGTACCAACTACAATTACATTACAACCAATGAGGGGTTCTTTTGTCCCAGCATCAATTACTATTCCTGAGATTTTCCCGGAAGTACCAGCAAATAGATTATTAGTGAGGAACAAATATAGTAAGAAAGCGAGAATAGTAAGGTTATTACGAGTCATTATATATCTCTTTGTTCTTTTAAAATGATGACAGATTTTGCACTAAGTGTTGTTATACTATCATCATTATTCAGTGTTATTAAAAGTATCCACTTTTGTAAGTCATTATCAAGTATTTTTCCATAGGGAATTTCTTGTTTTGTTTTTGAACTGTTGAACACAGCTAGAATTCTTTCATCTTGGTAGTATCGTTCAAATGCAAATATCCCGCTGT
>JACNLN010000053.1 GCA_014381485.1 Fidelibacterota bacterium | reverse complement strand
CCAATCAGCAGTTACCACTCTACCAATAACCAGTTTACCACTCTACCAATAACCAGTTTACCACTCTACCAATAACCACTCTACCACTCACCAGGGCTCGCCGTGGCCCTGGTCGTACACGTCCCACTCGGAAACCTACGCCGAGGCTTACCATTCTGATGCCATAAGTGCGTTGAAGTATCGGCGGATCATATCCTGATAATCCTTTGAGTAGCCGGATTTCAGGGCGAGATTAAGAGCTTCCATAGCCAGGTTTCGTCTTTGCCCGAGGTCAGTGGGAAGTCCTGCAGGTCCCTCACGAAGGACATCCTCAGCTCCAACCGATTTTCGTTTTCTTGACAGGTCACGCTGTTTGAGAGACCTTTGAGAATCAAGCATTCGGGATAGGATGCGCTGCTGACGGTGAATGGTCTTTTTATTCACTCTTTGACGTTTGAAGTCCTTGATTACTTCCTCCATATCTTCAGCAATGCCGCCGAGGTTCTCTCCAGCCTGACGGGACCCCCGCATTTCCTGCATCAATTGTTCGAGAGATTTTTTGAGCTGGCCTTGTTCTTTTGCCAATCGTTTCATCAGTGACTGCTGGGCCGATGCTGCCATCTGTCCTAAACTGAGCTGCAAAGTTTGATTGTTAATCCCCTGCTGCTGACCTGCCATCTGTTCCATTCGTTTGAGGAACTGTTCAAATCCCGATGCAGAACCGGAGCTCTTCATAGATTCCATAGCAGCAAGGGTAGCCAGAGCTGCTTCGTTCAAAGCCCCCACCGTTTCTTTCTGTTTTCGAGCAGAAGTGATTCCGTTTCGTTCTTCCAGCTTGGTTAAAGATTCATTCATTCCCGCAGCAGCTCGTCCAATTGCTTTTCCCATTTCCGGTGTAACAGCAAAAGTCTGCCTGGATAGTTCCATTGCCGCTTTGATTAACTGAGCAAGCTGGTCACGAAGTAGTTGTTGTCTGGATGCCATTTCCCTGAGTCGGGGACTGTTCCGGGGAAGGTTTTTGGTATCCTGTTGCAGTTTCTCCTGCTCCTTTGAAATAAAGAGAATGTTCTTCAGAATGGCTTCAAATTTCTCTACCATTTCTTCCACCGTCTGTTGTTGAAATTGTTGCTGAATGGAAAGAAGCTGCTGAAGCATCTGCTGCAAATTTTGATAACCCATATTCGACATTTCCAACCCACCCGAAAGATTCTGATTCTGCAATTGATTGAATGCATTTTTCAACTGTTCATCAATTAGCTCGGAGAGTTCCGATTCCGCAAGTATATTGAGATCCTCAGAGGGCATTTTGGCAAAGGGTTCCATACTTTCTGCTGCGTCCTTCATCACATCCCGGATATTCTCGAATTCCTGGCTAATTCGAGCTTGATCTTCAGCCTTACGTTGCAGTTCATCACCTTGGGGTTCTTTCTGCAATTGAGTGACAAGCTCTGCCTGTTTTTCCACCAACTGTTCCAGCCGGTTGATGGCTTCTTCTAATTTTTGTTCAGCACGGATTCGTTCAAAAATTTCTATGAAGCGATCAAGCTGAGCTTCCAACTCCGCTGTATTGGACCGAAGGTTTTGAAGAGCATTCATTAATTGCTCTGGTGACACTTCCTGTAAAACATCCTGGAGTTTTTGCATGGATTCCAATAACTCTGGTGTGATTATGTCTTCAAGCAGTTCCCGAAGGCTTTGGAATTTTTCAATCATCTCCTGTGAAAACAGTTTGTGCTTTTCCGATTGATCCATAATCTGCTGGATTTGTTCCTGCATCTCCTCGATCTGCTTTATTTTTTCCCGTACCTCCTCAATAGATTGTTTTAGTGTCTGTTCCTGTTCCCAATTCAAATCTTCTTTTTTTAAAAGATCCAGTTCCAAAGATTCAAGAGTTTCATCAATTTCGGATAAATCTTCTAAAATGTCTTCAGCAATCTCTTCCAGCTCATTTTCCTCTTCATTAGTTCGGGTGAAGAGGTCTGCCAGAGAAGGGAACCGTGCTATCAACGTTTGTGAGATGGCTTTTTTTGGACCGGAAATGATATCATTATCATACAGTTCGAAGTGGAATTTTAATTCATCCTCGGGCATCAGATTTAGATCATTAACATTCCAGGCATAGTAAACATCCTGAGAGGTCTCTATTTTAGAAAATGGTTCAATGTTCTGAACACTTACAATTTCCCTGGTCTCGAGATATTCCGGATGATGGGTTTCATATACGATCTGAAGATTTGAGAATCCAAAATCATCCTCGATGTGAAGTTGAACTGGAATGGTAAAATCACTTCCTAATTCCATAGGAGATTTTGGCTGAATGACCTGTAGATCAGGATTAAGATCTGTCAGAACGATAAGGTGGTATTGAATAGGATCTAAATTACTGATGTTACGTTGGTCGAAAATGTGGGTTTCCATGATGCCATCTTCCATAAGTGGGAATTCCATACTGGCTCTTTTTCGATGCACGGACATGTCAAGTTGGCCTGCCCTGCCTGCCCTGTTTACCCTGTAGCGCAGCGTACTGGGGTGAGGAGCTCGCGCCTGTCCCGCCTGTCCCGATGGAATCGGGGATGAAATCGGGGACTGTATAGGGTAGCGAAGCGTATCAGGGGTTGAAGGTTTCACATCATTCTCAAATTCAAATTTCAAATAGGCATAATCAATGAACTTATCAGCTCTGACTTCGATAGATATGGTAGAACCTTTCAGCCCCCGAATTTCAGCAATGTTACCTTTCTGAATGGTGGGGTTCAAACCGGTGTAAGGTGGGGGTGTGACGGTAACGGTAAAATCTTCGATAGTAGGGCGATCTATAACACTGATCGTATATGTAGGCGAGGATACTTCATCCCACGGCTGCCAGAAATAGGAGGATTTAACATAGGCACGATAGTAGAGATTCTGAAAGATATCATTTATTTCGTGGATGTACAATCCATTTTCGTCTTTTGTCAAAGCAGTTCTACCACTCACCAGTATACCATTCACCAGTTTACCACTCACCAGTAATAATTTATTATCCTCACCGATAATTTCCAGCGTTACAATTTCAGGCGCATTTTCACTACAATAGATTTCAATCGTGGCATCATCCCCTCCCATAATTGATAGATCACCGGTTCGGCTAAATAGTTGAAATGGCAGTGGAACAGGAAAGTTCACATGCGGATGGATCCAGTGCTGGCCTGCTTCTTTTAGCTGAGATGGAAAAATTCCAATAAGGATCAATGAAACGCCAAAGATGAATAGTGATAACAGACGAATTCGTCTGACTTTTTCTCTATTCAATACAGATTTTGGATTTAACCTGGAGAGTTGTTGATGAATTATGGTGATGAAGTTATCTGCCAGTGACTTTGATGTTCTCTGTTCGGTGGCAAGGTTTTCCTCAAGTTGGAAGGCGTTCAGTACTTCATCCCGCTTTTTAAAAATGACAGCTCCAACGTCTCTGGCAACCGTTGAAAATAAATACCTTTCTACCCTGTTGAGATGTATTAGAATAGTAGTGATTGCAATTATCAATATTGCTCCAATTCCAGTGCAGAGTCCCACAATCCAGCAATTGTATCGAACTGTCGTAGAGAACCAGAAAATAGATTCTAGCGTAAGAAAAAGTAAAATAGTAACGATTGCTATTGCCAATCCTATCCATGCAATTGTTTCGAGATCAATGATGATTTTCCGGTTGCGAAAGCGGATAAGTTCTTTTGTGATTCGATTCACTTTACTGGAGTAAGGCATATATAAAAATGTTGGTACCCATTTTTAAAGCAGCTTGATGTTTTTCGATGGGATCTTTATGTACATCTGGATCTTCCCAACCATCTCCTAGATCGCATTCATAAGTGTAAAACGCCATAAGGCGGTCACCATCAAAAAGTCCAAATCCCTGGGGAGGTTTTCCGTCGTGTTCATGGATTTTTGGAAGACCTTTTGGGAAATTGTATAAAACGTGATAAATAGGATGGTCAAAAGGAAGTTCCAGCCACTCTTTATTCGGGAACACCCGTTTCATTTCCCGTCTGAACGACTTGTCCATTCCATAATTATCATCAGCATGCAGGAATCCTCCTCCCAAAAGAAATGACCGTAATCGGATAATCTCTTTTTCTGAAAAGCGAATGTTCCCATGTCCGGTGATGTAGAGATAGTGAAAATTGAATAACTCCTCATCTTCTACGGATACTCTAGCTTCTTCCTGTGCTATTGCAATATTCGTATTGTTTTTGATAAATTTCAAAAGATTGGGGAGGGAGCTTGGGTCACTGTACCAGTCACCCCCACCGGAATATTTTACCCGGCAAATAGTGATGAGATTATCTGTCTGCTGAGTGAATAGACAGGATATGGGCAGCATCCAAATAATAATCAATGTTCTGACAATTTTTGTCAATATAACTCTCCCAATCAAAAATTAACCTGCTGAATATTGTTAAAGAAATTACAAAAATGTTTTGTTCCTTGAGATAAGAAAAAATATTTAGCTTTATTAATTAATCAGCTTCAAAAACTGCAAATACCCCACCTCATAGGTGAAATGTTTTTAACCGTCGGCGACCCCCGAAGTTGTGTAATAAAATTATATTTAAATTTATCTGGTAAAAAGGGTCACCGACGGTACTTGCTGTTTTCTTTGTGTTTTAGTACATTTATGACTAATGAATAGATCGATCGGGCTAAAAGAAATATTTGGGTTTTCTGTCTTTATATTCGTTTTTTTATCTTGAATTATCTTTATATAACAGGTATTTTGGTGCAGTGATGAAGCCTTCTATATTTTTGAAGAATCCCAATTTACTTTTAATTATCTTTTTATTGTTGGCTATTAATTTTACCTCAGCCAACCCTGATGTGGTAAATTATTCATCTAATCTGAACCAGAAATCGAAGGGCTTTTATTCTACCACTAACCAGTTTACCATTCTACCACTCACCAGATTATTTCCCCGATTCCCCTCTTTTTACTCATTATTTACCTCCATCAATAATGGTGACAATGCGACCTTTGAGGCGATCTTTCGTCCTATGGAATTTCGTGAACCGATCATCATGATTCCCATTGAAGGAAGATATGGAATGGGCTTCTATGGAGTTGATCATCTGAATCCCTTTCGATTTGATTATGGTCTTATTACCTATGAGGATGATTCTGTTACCGTCTTGAAAAATAATAACATTATGGGGCGATTTGGACATTTTATGGAATTCAATGCACTTCAAATAAATCCCTCATACTACCTTTTTAAAAAGAGTTATTTCGACATTCACGTAGGGTTGAGTTTCAGATATTTTTCTGTGATGGATATTCCAACTGCTGAATTAGGAAAGTACAGTATCACCGGTCCTCCAGAGGTTCCCTCAGACTGGCCCCTGAAAAAGACATTTGCACCAAGAACTGTGGAAGGAAACATTCTCTCCTCCTTGATTCTCCAATGGCATCCGAAATGGTTCCTTCATCTGAAATACTCATATGGAATGAATCGTACACGGTTTTACCAAGGTGATGGTACCAGTGAATTTCCATACGGTAACGGAACTTCTTCAACTTATTCTGTTGGATTAAAGTTCATTCGAGAATCTAAAACTGCTGCCAGGTATGCCATTGGGTTGGAACTGAAATACATGTATCTCAAAATTGATAAAATCGTAGATCCAAACAATGTGACGCCTATCACAGGAATTCAATATCCGATGTTTGGGCTTTACTTGAATATCGGTGTATTTTATGGAGGGAATAAAACCATCGGTGATGACGGGAAAGAGCACTATCTTGAAAAGGATTATGTGTCCGCTGCAAAAAAATTTCAACAGTTTCTTAGTCAATATCCTCATCATGCCCGACGGGGACGAGCGGAAAAGCTGATTGAAATTTGTAATCACCGGATTCCTAACCAGCTATATACCGAGGGTAATAATTTCAAAAAGGTAGGAAAAATAGACAGGGCATTAGAAAAATATGTAGAAGCTTCAAAAATGGCAGACGGAGATTTAAAAAAGAGATTGGATAGAGATATTGAACTGATTGCTCAGGATTATATTAGCATGGCTGAGAGTTTGTTTATATCGGGTGAGACTGATGATGCTCTTCGGATGGCAAGAAGTGCAGCATCCATTTCAGAAAGTGGGCAGGATGTATTGAAACTGATGGGAGTCAAAATTACCATTCGACAAGGTGAGGTTTTAGCTACCCATGGGATGTATGCACAGGCACTTGAAAAATTTGCAATAGCTCTTGAGATAGAGCCTTCATTATGGATTGATATTCGTTGGAATGAATTGAAGGTGGCGAATAAAATGCTTGAGGATGTAAACAAAGCCTACGATGAGGGTACAGTAAGATTGGCTATAGAGTCTATAAAAAAGTCGAAAGAGATTATGAGAAAATCGGATGAAAAAATGGATAGGATGATTGAGGAACTGGAACGACAGTTGAAAGTGATTGGGGAATATCGAGTGAAACAGAGGATTGATGAGTATGCTAATGAAGCGAGGTGGAAAAATATAATGCGTTATATGCCAAAGGTAGAACTGGGGATGCTGGTGACGGAAGTTCAGGATATCCTTGGAGAACCAGATGATATCACCCAGCGAGTCGATGATAAAAATCGCAATTACCAGATGTGGATTTATAACCTACCCGATAATCGAAGGAAATTTTTATACTTTGAGGATTATGTTCTTTTCAAGGTTGAAGAAGAATGATGTAAAAGGGGTATATATTGACAGAGTGGAAAAATAACTTCTGGAGAGGAACTTTCGAAAAAGATTATTGTGAAAAAGGCATTAGGAAGGTTGTTCAATTGGTAACACACTAGAGGAATCAACTAACTGCCCGGATTCCTTGAATAATTTAAAGTATTGAGTTTACATTCGTTGGAAAGTATTTATTTTTCTATTAAATTTTTCGCAAATAAGTATAACATTTTAAACAATTCTCGGCGTCGTACCCAAGTGGACTAAGGGAGCGGTCTGCAAAACCGCGATTCGTCGGTTCGAATCCGACCGACGCCTCTCCAATATATTGAGTACTAAATTATTTATAATAACTGCCCGGGTGGTGGAATAGGTAGACACAGCAGACTTAAAATCTGCCGGCTTTTTAAAGCTGTGCCGGTTCGAGTCCGGCCCCGGGTACAAAAATAAAATACTTCTTAGAATTTTCTAAAAACAACGAGTAGATTATAGAAAGTTGGGAGCGCAATAAATATTTCCTGTCCAAACAAAACATCAGGTTCTTAACATTTTTTGTTCTGATTCTTCATAAAAAGTTCCAATTATCAATTTCAAACACATTTCTCAGTCCAACCAAGGCACATTCAATGGTATTTGTAATTATTATTTGGCGCGATTACTCTGCTGTAATATAGAAGTTTTTAATTCTATAGAAGTGAAATGAGAAAAAGTACCGGGAGAGGGGCTCGAACCCTCACCTCCCTAAGGAGATTGGTTTTTGAGACCAACGCGTCTACCTATTCCGCCACCCCGGCAATAAGTTTGTATTTTATTCAATTAATTAAGGGTAAAAATATAGAAGCTTCATTTAAAATTTGCCAATATATTAAATACATCATTAAATTATTTTAAATAATAATAAAATTTATTACTTTAATCATACAAATTCCTATTTTACAAACTGATAAAAATTTCGGAAAATTGGGATAAGAGATTTTATTAATATCAAAGATTGGTATTCAGGTTAGTAATTAATCAATGATAAAAAAACAAGCTATTGCGGTCATTGGATGTGGTTCCTGGGGAGGAACAATAGCTCAGTACCTGTCAGAGATGGGTCATAGCATAACTGTCTGGCATGTTGATGATAATGAAGTAAAAATGTTTAATGAAAAGCGAACTCACCCTTTTATTCCTCATCTCAATTTCTCATCTTCTATTCATTTTACTTCAGATCTTAAAGAGGTTCATTGTAAGGATATCCTTGTTATTGCAGTGCCGTCTCACATTGTTCGGAAAATTGTGGGAGAATTATCAACTCATTGTGATGATGCAATTATTGTAAATCTTGCAAAAGGAATTGAAAACGATACGTTAATGCGAATGAGTGAAGTCATCATTTCTGCTGGCTTTGATGAGGAAAAGGTTGTTAGTTTGTACGGTCCCAGCCATGCAGAAGAAGTTGCAAAAAAAATTCCGACTACGGTAGTCGCTGCTGGTAAAAATAAAGGGACAATTGAATTCATTCAGCAACTTTTTTCATCAGATTCTTTCAGGATTTATACCAATCAAGATATTGTGGGGGTAGAACTTGGTGGATCTATTAAAAATATTATCGCCATTGCTGCTGGGATTTGTGATGGCATTGGTTTTGGTGACAACACGAAGGCCGCCCTTATTACACGCGGTATTGTTGAAATTACCCGTCTTGGGACAGCAATGGGAGCGAAAAAGGAGACATTTGCCGGTTTAAGTGGATTGGGAGATTTGATTGTTACGTGTCTCAGTAGACACAGTCGTAATCGTTTTGTGGGTGAGGAGATTGGTAAAGGGAGAAAATTGTCGGAAATATTAAATTCTATGGAGATGATTGCTGAAGGGATAAACACAGCAAAGTCAGTTCATTCCTTAATGAATAAATATAGTGTTGAAATGCCAATTTGTAATGCAGTATATTTAGTTCTTTTCGAAGATATTGATCCTATGCAAGCAGTGAAAGAGCTAATGAACCGTGAATTGATTTACGAACATTAGATCTTTTTTTACACTAACTTAGCTAAAACACCTTACCCGCCTTTACTATTCACTTCCATACAATTATTTAATACCTTACTTATTACATTTTACTTATTACTTTTTACGTTTTAAATAATTACGTTTTCCATAGTAAGCTTGCCCCTATAACTGAGGCATTTCAAAGAATATATGAATGTTTTTGATTATTACTGACTGCTTCCTTAATTTCGTTATCGAAAAGAGTCAAGAGACAAATGTTTTATCGAGAATATTTAACACAATTATGGATTCAACCCCGGTAGCTTTTGCAAGTGGTGGACAGGTAGCTTTCTGATTCGGTACTGGGGATATGTAAGAACAGCAAGATGATTTTTGAGAATGCCCCGGTAGCTCAGCAGGATAGAGCAACTGCCTCCTAAGCAGTAGGTCACCCGTTCGAATCGGGTCCGGGGTACGTTGGAATTTTTTCATAATGAGAATAATAGTGAGGGTTTCAATACTGAGATAGTTGTAGTATGTTGTATCTTACAAGGTAATTTTTTATTTCTATTGTTTTTCAAATTTTTGGTATAAATTTAATGGTTGGAGAAAGTTTGTAAAAGATTGATTGGATTCTAATAACACCACATATTTGCTTTTTAAGTAATTTGGTCTAACATCAAGAACCTGTCGTATTTTTTAAACTTTCAATTAAATAGTGAAATAATAGAAAAAGGAGTTAACAAGTATGTCAAATCGTGAATCTGGCACTGTTAAGTGGTTTAATCCCAAAAAGGGTTATGGTTTTATAACTCGAGAAAGCGGTGGAGATGTTTTCGTACATTTCAATTCCATAAATGGAAATGGTTATCGTTCTTTAGAAGAGGGCGATGAAGTGGAGTTCGAAGTTGTCTCTGGCGAAAAGGGATTACAAGCAAATGAAGTGAATCGGTTAAGTTAGCAGAAAAACCATTTCACATAATCAAAAGGGCAGCGATTTTCAGTCGTTGCCCTTTTTTGGTTTTGGGGTTAGATTCTTGTAAGGAAATTCAAGCTGTACAGGTCGGCGAAACACCACAGATGAGTTTTTACTTGATATCAATTACACCTTAAGACCGTATAAGGAAACAATATTTTTAAAACTATTGAATAAATTTAGGAGAGTCCGATGAATAGGTTTAATGAACGTATCATTCGTGCAGCCAAGCTGGATGTTAACCTATATGAAGAGGTTGAAGCTGACAAAGGTGCACTTGGTCAGGCCATGGGAGTTGTTGTTCTTTCCAGTATTGCGGCTGGATTGGGAAGCGTTGAAAGAGCAGGAATTGGAGGTATCTTGATAGGGACGATTTTAGCTCTTATTGGATGGTATATCTGGGCCTATATTACTTACCTAATTGGTACGAAACTTCTTCCTGAACCACAGACCAAAGCAGATCACAGTGAGTTATTGCGAACTATCGGCTTTGCGAGTTCTCCCGGTTTGATTCGTATATTAGGTATCATTCCAGGACTGGCAAGTTTCGTTTTTTTCGTTGCCGGAATATGGATGTTGATAGCAATGGTTATTGCGGTAAGACAGGCTCTTGATTATCAAAGCACATTACGAGCTGTGGGGGTTTGCATCATTGGCTGGATCATTCAACTGTTAATTCTTATGCTAATATTCACCATTTTGGGCGGTTCAGGAAAACCTGCTTAATGTATTTTTAGGTAGCCATATAATGAAGATTATTCATTTCAACAAAGCCCAATATTATGAGCCTCATCCTAAAACGCTTACATTCCAAATTTCCGTAATTTATGATTAAAGAAATAGGATTTCAGCAGAAGACTTAATTAATTTTATACAGGAAAAAAACCTGTAGGTTTAGTTACAGTTTCGAAATCTTTATTCATTGTTTGCCTGAAAGCTTACCTTTTAATTTTATCGTACCTGCCCGCCCTCATTTTTCGGGAGCAGGCGGGGAGGAATTTTCATTTTCTTGTGGTTTCCCGTCGGTGATCCCCCGCCGTGGCGGGATCGCCGAGCGGGACATTTGGACACCAACATCCGCTCACCGACCCGTTCCGAGACCTGTCTTCTCTGTCGATACGACAGGCAGGTCGGCGGCGGATCATGCTGTTGAATTAACTTAAAACACTAATATTTCTTCCTAATAT
>JACNLN010000147.1 GCA_014381485.1 Fidelibacterota bacterium | reverse complement strand
ATCATTCTGACTCCAATGGAGTCCCTTTTATGACAAAGGGGAATATAGATGTCGTCATATTGCATAACAAAAATAGTTGGAACTTTTGAATGTTATTGCGTAAAATAAACCAATGTTCATAAACAAAATTTCATACGCTCTTCTTTTATTTGCACTTGCGATGACGTTTGTCCCCTTATTCCCTGCAAGTGAATGTGATATGCTATGTTGCCAGAACAAGGTTTCATGTTGTGAGAAACAGAAACCGGAAAATTGTCCAATAGCCATGATCCAGTGCAAGGAGGTCGTATTCATCCCGTTGATTTCTGCACCGCTGGCAAAATTCAAAGTGCAGATTTTCTCTCCAGCAGATTTTCTTCCCAGCAAAGCGGTTGATATCCCCACTGTGTGGCAACCGTTTCTTGCTGCTATACATCTTCCCGAGCCACAACCCCCTCCTGCATTCCTCACACCCCTTTTGATTTAATAAACCTTCCCTGACCCATAATTCCTGATACATCGGGAATTAAACGGGTTTTATCGTAAATTCTGGGTAAAGCTTATCCAGAAGCAAACCAACAACTAAAGGGAAAGGTTATGAAATCAATTCTTAAGACATTCATCACAGTTACCATTGTGGCACACCTTGTTTCTGCTCAGGGAACAGGAAGCCCGGTGGAGGTTCTTTTCAAGAACAACAAAGATATCCTTGCGGCAGAAAAGGCGTACCAATCGGCCCTTGAGGCTATTGGCATATCCGGAGTGCTTCCTGATCCGATGATTGAGGGGACGTTGTTTCTTGCACCCATTGAAACCCGGAACGGTCCTATGGAAGGACAGGTGATGCTCGGTCAAAAGTTTCCCCTTTGGGGTAAGCTGAACCGTGAAAGACAAGTGGCAAAACTGAAGGCTGATATAACGGGTTATAACTTGCAGCAGAAAAGGATCAAAGCTGCTTTCAAAATGAGGAAGGCGTGGACAATGTATGTGAGACTCACCAACTCATTGAGAATTCTGAATGAGTATAGATCGGAATTGAAATCATTCCAGTCTATTGCACTGACCCAATATGCTACAGGGGTTGGCGGTACCCAACATCCTATCTTGAAACTGCAAATTGAGATGTCTCTTATTGAGACTCAGATCAACAACCTTGAGAGTGACTACGAATCAACTGTAAATGAGTTGCAAGCTCTTTTCGACGGATATTTCTCACCAGACCTGTTTGGAGACGAATGGAAAATCCGCCCAGCGAAGGGATCGACAGGCGATCTGTTGGAGCTTGCCATGAGTACACATCCCTGGTACAAGATATCAATGACAGAGAAACAAGTTGCCGTCCTCCAGAATGAACTTGCTGTTCGCAAAAACTATCCTGATCTCGTGGCAGGTGTCACATATACTGCTATCGGACCAGAAACTGAGATGGTTTCTGCTGATGCTGGCAGGGATGCGTTCGGGTTCAAAATTGGACTTAATCTTCCTCTCTGGTTCAAACGGAACAAGGCACGCATAGCGTCCACGAAAATGATGGTGAAGTCGAAAGAGGAAATGGTTGAGGAAATCTGGAATCAGGTGGTGGATGAAGTACTATCTGCCAACAAGGAGCTGTACGAAATAGAGGAGACCTACACACTGTATGAGACAAAGTTACTTCAGGAATCAGAACAGATGTTGTCTTCCGCTTTTGCTGCCTATGAGACAGGAAAAATCAGTTTTCTTGATCTTCTTGACAGTGAGCGTATGGTGGTTAGGGTCCGACTTGATTTTGAAAAAATTAAAGCGAATAAAAACATTACCACTGCTCGCTTATTAAGAGCAATTGGTTTGGTTCATCCAATGTAAGGAGTAAAGTAATGCAAAGGTTTTATATATTACTGTTTATATCTTTTTTAGCTATCGGTTTTGTGGTGACAGGATGCAGTCGAGAAGACAATAATCAAAGTGAAACACAAACGACTCAGGAAGCAAAACAGCTATACAGTTGCGGTATGCACCCAAATGTCATTCAGGAAGGTCCGGGGAACTGTCCAATATGCGGGATGAAACTAACCCCCATTGGAGGTGGAGTGTCCTCTACTCCGACGACTGTGGAGAAGGGAGAGAGAAAGCTTCTCTACTGGCGGGCACCTATGGATCCCACATACATTTCGCCAGGGCCCGGCAAATCCCCTATGGGTATGGACCTGATCCCAGTTTATGAAGGAGAAGAGGAATTCGGTGCCACGGTAAAGATTAACCCTGTTGTTGAGCAGAATATGGGTATCAGAACAGTAACTGTTGGCAGAAGAAATCTGCATAGGGGAATTCGAACGATAGGGCGAATTGTGTATGATGAATCTAAAGTTGCACATGTTCATACGAAATTCTCCGGCTGGATAGAAAAAACACATGTGAATATTACCGGTCAGGCAGTCGGAAAGGGTGGACCTCTCCTGGATATCTACAGCCCCAAGCTAGTTTCCGCCCAGGAAGAGTACCTTGATGCTTTGAGGAACTTTGAGAGCATTTCTGAAGGATTCTCAGAAGAGGCCAAAAACAACTTGAAAAATATCCTCGTTTCAACGGAAAGAAGGTTAGGATACTTTGACATCTCAGATGAACAGATTGAGCATCTGAAGAGGACCAGACGAGCCAGGAAAACTATGACACTTATGTCACCCTTTGATGGTATTGTTGTCAAAAAACATGCTCTCGACGGGATGGAAGTAAAACCGGGAATGATGCTTTATTCCATTGCTGATTTGTCTACCATCTGGGTATATGCTGATATCTACGAATTCGAGGTTCCCTGGGTCAGGGAGGGACAATCGGCTACTATGACTCTTTCATATAATCCCGGGAAGACCTACAAAGGAAAGGTGCAGTATATTTACCCATATTTAGAGGAGAAGACGCGAACAATCAAAGTGAGACTGTCATTTCTTAACCCAAATCTGGAGTTGAAACCGGGTATGTACGCCAATGTAGAAATCGAGACGTCTCCGATTGAAGATGTGGTGTCGGTACCTACGGAATCGGTAATTTTTTCAGGTGAGCGGAATCTGGTTTTTGTGGCGCTGGGGGAGGGTCGTTTTGCTCCCCGGGACATCACGATCGGAATAGAGAGCAGAGACGGTTACTACGAAGTGAAAGAGGGTTTGTCCGAGGGAGAAACGGTTGTTACGTCCGGACAGTTCATGCTGGATTCGGAAAGTAAACTTCAGGAAAGTATCGCAAAAATGCTCCAAATTGAAAGTCCCGAACCGGAACAGCAAGAAAAGGGGAAACAGCCTGCGGATCAAGGTACTCCTATCTCGGGACACGAGCATAATTATGATTTAGAAACCCATAAACAAGAAAAGGAGCACAAGATGACGAAAACAGGAGAAACAGTGATACCTCCGTCTTTTGGAACGGTGGAGGAAGAGATGCTTACCTATTACACCTGTCCTATGGAGTCTCATTCCTACGTCAAGATGAAGGAACCCGGTGAATGTCCGGATTGTGGCATGCAATTGGTAAAAAGGACAGAACGGTTTGATCCCGAGAAAATCTACTATACCTGTCCCATGCCTGAGCATAGTTACATCGTTGTGGATGAACCGGGAAGTTGTCTTGTCTGCGGAATGAATTTAGTACAGTCCATATTCGATTAGTCGGGCAGTCCATAGTCGATGAATCGAGCAATCCATAAACACAGTTCGTATAATTGATCCTATAACAATCAACATATAAAATAGGAGTAAAGATGGTTTCAATTAAGGTTCTTCACAATATTCCGTACCTGAATGATACCTGTCAGGCTCCCGACTGAGAGAAATGAATTTGTATACAAAAATAACCCAAGATACAGGCTTTACCTCGGTGTCTACACCCAAAGACCACCCCCTCTTTTCATTCTCCCCCCCCACGATAAATCGGGATTTTCAACATCCGAGGGGGAGAAGGTCTTACCTGGAAGTCAAATCTCAGATTCTTGTTGCAGACCCTGTGGGCCAGGAACTCCTCTCCCCCAGTGGGAGAGGAAAAAAAGGTGAGGGGGATATGTTCTCTTCTCAGGAGTTTCCTTGTAACAAAAGCTACGAGAGTTTTTGCAAGATTGAATCTGACTCACATTGGACAACTCCAGTATAAAAATGGAATCCAGGTACGCATTATTGTGATGAGCCACAATTAAAAGGTTTGAGGATATCATTGCGTGGCAGAAGTGAATAAACATTTACTGGATGTATAAGCAGCAGTTATTTAACTAATGACTAAATAACTATGTACTTAAGACTATGGACTATGTACTTATAATTAGTAAGGAGAGTTTTGCATGATTGAAAAGGTTATCGAATGGTCAATTAACAACCGTTTTATTGTGATTTTGGCGACGGTATTTGTTATTCTGGGTGGTTTTGTTGCCATGTCGACAACTCCTCTTGATGCTATTCCGGACTTGAGTGATGTACAGGTGATTATTCTCACCGAGTACCCCGGTCAGGCACCACAGGTAGTAGAAGACCAGGTGACGTATCCACTCACCACAGCGATGCTATCCGTTCCCTACGCCAAGGTGGTCAGGGGGTACTCATTTTTTGGATTATCTTTTGTTTACATCATTTTTGAGGACGGTACCGATATGTATTGGGCTCGCAGTCGTGTCCTGGAGTATTTGAACTTCGTATCTGGAAGATTGCCACGAGGGATCACACCGCAATTGGGTCCCGATGCCACTGGCGTAGGGTGGGTGTATGAATACACAGTTGAGAGTGATCAACACGATCTGCAGCAACTCCGTTCAATTCAGGATTTTTATCTTCGGTACGAGTTGATGAGCGTTCCGGGTGTTTCGGAGGTAGCCAGCATCGGGGGATATGTAAAACAGTACCAGGTGGAAGTGGACCCGAACAAGTTGTTAGCCTATAACATTCCCTTAAATAAGGTAAAAATGGCAATTAAAAGAAGTAACAATGACGTTGGTGGGAAACTCGTTGAGATGGCTGAAACTGAATTCATGGTACGGGGGTTGGGCTATATCAAGTCTCTTGATGATTTAAAAAGTATTCCATTAGGAGTAGATCAAAATGGTACTCCGATTCTACTTAGGAGTGTAGCCAATATTCATTTAGGACCGGAGTTACGGCGGGGACTGGTAGAACGTGATGGAATTGGTGAAGTAGTGGGTGGCATTATTGTGATGCGTTATGGGGGAAATGCCCTTGAAGTTATCCATAAAGTGAGGGAAAAAATCGAGGATCTGAAGACAGGACTTCCCAATGGTGTTGTAATCAAGCCAGCATATGACCGTTCCTTATTAATCGAACGGGCAATAGACAATTTAAAGGAGAAATTGATCGAGGAGATTATTGTTGTATCATTGGTATGTATCATTTTCCTGCTGCATCTCCGTAGTGCTTTCGTAGCCATTTTCACACTTCCAGTTGGTATACTTATAGCCTTTTCAATCATGCGTTACCAGGGTATCGATGCCAATATCATGTCTTTAGGAGGGATTGCTATTGCCATCGGTGCTATGGTGGACGCAGCGATCGTGATGATTGAAAATGCTCATAAGCACATCGAACGTCGTTCCGGGGAAGGCGACCACTGGCAATTGATTCTGGATGCCTCGAAAGAAGTTGGTCCTGCCCTCTTTTACTCCTTACTGATAATTACCGTTTCATTTATGCCGGTATTTACCCTGCAGGCTCAAGAAGGACGGTTATTCAAACCGTTGGCATTTACTAAGACATACGCTATGGGCGCTTCAGCCCTGCTGGCAATCACCATTGTTCCGGTTTTGATGGGATATTTCATTAGGGGGAAAATTCTACCCGAGGAAAAGAATCCGGTGAACCGCTTCCTCATACGCATTTATCGACCTGCTATTCGTTTCGTTTTGAAGTTTAGAATTACAACATTGATGATTGCTCTGGTTGCTATAGCTGTTACAATAATTCCTTTAAAACGAATTGGGTCAGAATTTATGCCACCGTTAAATGAAGGAGACCTTTTATATATGCCTACGACAGATCCGGGAATTTCCATTACGAAGGCAAAGGAATTATTGCAGCAAACTGACAAGATTATTAAAGCATTCCCGGAAGTTGAACGTGTGTTTGGAAAAATCGGTCGTGCCGAAACTGCCACCGATCCGGCTCCACTGAGTATGATTGAAACCACAATTACTATGAAACCGGAACATGATTGGCCGAAGAGAAAAAATGTCTCCCGCTGGTATTCCGATTGGCATTTACCCGACTGGTTGAAATCCTTCATATCTAAACTCTGGCCGGAACATCGAATCGTCACCATCGACGAACTGGTAGCGGAATTAAATGCTTCTATCCAATTTCCCGGTTTGACGAATGCCTGGACCATGCCTATTAAGACTCGAATTGATATGTTGAGTACCGGGATAAAAACACCCGTGGGAATCAAATTGATGGGCGATAATCTTGATACATTAAATGTGTTAGGAGCCAGGGTACAGGCAATTGTTCAAAAAATCCCCGGTACTCTGAGTGCTTATGCGGATAAGGTGACCGGTGGTAACTATTTGGATTTCGTCATCAACCGCAGAGAAGCAGCCCGGTATGGTTTAACCGTTGGTGATGTACAGGATATTATTCAATCCGCCGTGGGAGGTATGAACGTAAGCTATACCGTTGAGGGACTGGAACGATATCCGATTAATGTACGGTATAGTCGGGAATTGCGTGATAGCATTGAAAAATTGAAAAGAGTGATTGTTCCCACTCCTACCGGAGCACAAATTCCTATCAGTCAAGTGGCGGATATCCGGATTAGTAAGGGTGCACCAGTCATTAAGAGTGAAAATGCTAAGATGACTGGGTGGATCTATGTGGACATTACCGGGATTGATGTAGGTACCTATGTGAAACGTGCTAAGATAGCTTTAGCAAAAGAATTAAAAGTACCCGAAGGATATTCGATTGTCTGGAGTGGTCAATACGAATATATGGAACGTGCGAATAAACGATTGAAATTAGTCGTACCCATTACTTTGTTGATCATATTCCTTTTACTTTTCTTCAATTTTAAAAATGTAACCGAGAGTATAATCGTTATGCTTTCGCTTCCATTTGCATTGGTGGGGGGCCTGTGGTTTATGTACTTATTGGACTACAATATGAGTGTCGCTGTGGGGGTTGGGTTTATCGCCTTAGCAGGTGTGGCAGCCGAAACCGGCGTCGTTATGTTGATCTATCTTGACCACGCATATAAGTATCGTAAGGAAGATGGAAAGATGAATTCTTTGAAAGATCTTTATGATGCGATAATGGAGGGAGCGGTTGATCGGGTACGCCCTAAAATGATGACTGTGATTGCTATTATGGCAGGACTACTGCCAATCCTCTGGGGACACGGTACGGGGTCGCAAGTGATGAAACGAATTGCTGCTCCGATGGTTGGTGGGATGGTGACATCGACCGTGTTGACCTTATTGGTAATTCCAACCATTTATTATATGTGGCGATCAATTGAAGTAAAGAAAATCAGCCACCGAAGACACTCCTACCCGCCCTCCCGACTGGTCGGAGGCAGGCGGGGAAATCACTGAAAAGATTTCTTATATTTCAGTAAAATGATTTTATTTGGAAAATGATAGGACAACAAAAGGAGGTACAGAAATTGAAACTACTGCATAAGGAGTTAACTGGTACTATACGTCAAACAGCTTTCGAGGTTCACAAATACTTCGGTCCAGGATTTGCTGAGAAAGTATATGAGAATTCACTTGCCAACAGATTAAGAAAGAAGAGTGTGATTGTTGAACAGCAGGTGCTTGTAAGAGTTTATGATGAAGATGGAACTATTGTTGGGGAATATGTTGCTGATTTATTGTTAGAGAAAATTGTCATTGTGGAATTGAAAGCAGTAAGTGCATTAACTGATCAACATTTTTCTCAACTTTTGAATTACCTGAAGGCAACAGAGATAAAAGTCGGATTGCTTATTAACTTTGGAACATCAAAACTCCAGGTAAGGAGGTTTGTGACGTAACCATTGAACACAATGAAGACACTGGAAAACTACTTTTAATTTCAGTGTATTCGGTGTTCTCAGTGGCAAAAGAAGGAAAGGAATGATAATATGAAAGATCCAGTATGTGGTATGACCGTGACAGAAGAATCCGCTGTTGCAATTGAAGAGTGGAAAGGGGTTCAATATGGGTTTTGTTGTCAACATTGTCACGAGACATTTACAGAAGCACCTGAAAAATACATAAAGGGAGATGAATACAAACAACACACAGATCCCGTTTGTGGAATGAAGGTTAATCCACAGTCGGTTGCTGGTAATTATGACTACGGTGGACGGACTTATTATTTCTGTTCACAACACTGTTTACAAAAATTCAAATCTGATCCGGGACAGTCTTTATCCAAAGCATCTGAACGAATTTCAGAGGAGAAATCCCATACGGTCTCTTCCTCCAAAGATGAAGAATCGATCATTTATACTTGCCCGATGCATCCTGAAATACGTCAGGAAAGTCCAGGTTCCTGCCCAAAATGTGGAATGGCTCTGGAATCTGTAACACCCGTATCAAAAACGAAGACAGAATATATATGTCCTATGCATCATGAAATTGTTCGTGATACACCTGGGGATTGTCCAATCTGCGGAATGGCATTAGAACCTAAAATTGTAACTATTGAAGAAGGAAAAAATCCAGAATTGATCAATATGACAAGGCGTTTCTGGGTTAGTTTGGTTTTATCTATTCCATTGTTACTCCTTACAATGGGAGGAATGATATCGGCCAGACTACACATTACAGGAGGTTGGCAATCCTGGGTTGAGTTGATTCTGGCTACGCCTGTTGTATTATGGGGAGGTGCACCATTTTTTATCCGGGGATGGAGGTCAATCATTAACCGTAGTCTAAATATGTTTACATTAATAGCCATTGGGACAGGAGTTGCATACGTGTATAGTCTCGTAGCAACCTTATTCCCGAATATCTTTCCTGCGGCTTTTAGAGGACCGGAAGGTAATGTGGCTGTCTATTTTGAAGCAGCGGCAGTCATTATTACATTAGTATTACTGGGACAGGTATTGGAACTCCGTGCTCGGGATAAAACCAGCAGTGCCATTAAAGCTTTACTAGGATTAGCCCCAAAGACAGCTCGTATTGTTCGCGAAAATGGAGTGGAAGAAGATATCTCACTGGAATATGTAAAGCCCGGAGATTCACTGCGGGTCCGTCCGGGAGAAAAAGTTCCGGTTGATGGTGTATTTATTGACGGCGGTAGTTCCATTGATGAATCCATGGTGACCGGTGAACCAATGCCGGTACAGAAATTGGTTGGGGATAAAGTAATGGGAGCTACGGTTAATGGTACAGGTACATTTCTGATGCGTGCCGAACGAGTGGGAAGTGATACTCTTTTGGCTCAAATTGTCCGTATGGTAAGCGAAGCTCAGCGCAGCCGAGCTCCTATTCAAAGCCTTGCAGATAGGGTGGCGTCATATTTTGTACCGACCGTTATTAGCATCAGCGTGATTACTTTTATCGTGTGGGGTCTGGTAGGTCCTGAACCAAGGATGGCATATGCCCTGGTGAATGCCGTGGCAGTACTCATTATTGCCTGCCCCTGCGCTTTGGGATTAGCGACACCGATGTCAATCATGGTGGGGACCGGCCGGGGAGCCATGGCTGGCGTCCTCATCAAAAATGCCGAAGCCTTGGAAACGATGGAAAAGGTAGATACCCTTGTTGTGGATAAAACAGGCACCTTAACCGAAGGTAAACCGCGGTTAGTTACCATTCAAGCTAACAATCAATTTTCCGAGGATGATATTCTCCGGTTTGCGGCAAGTCTTGAACGAGCAAGTGAACATCCTCTGGGGGAAGCCATTGTATCGTGGGCGAAGGAAAAAGGATTGGAATTGACAAAGGTTGAGGACTTTAAATCCATTACGGGAAAAGGAGTTGAAGGAGTTGTTCACGGAAATGTGGTGGCTGTTGGGAATCGGCAATTATTGGATGAATTGGATGTTGATGCAACTCACTATCTGGAAAAGGCGAGCTCTTTACGGAAAAAAGGTGAAACGGTTATTTTCGTTGTAATAGATGGTCAATTTGCTGGTTTACTGGGGGTGACAGATCCTATCAAGGATACGACAGCGGAAGCAATAGCTGTTCTTAAAAAGGAGCACATACGTGTTGTTATGTTAACAGGTGATAATAGTACTACTGCTGAAGCTGTGGCTCAGCAAGTAGGTATTGATGAAGTGGAAGCAGATGTTTTACCAGATAAAAAAAATGAAGTTGTAAAAAATCTTCAGAATGAAGGAGGTATTGTCGCAATGGCAGGGGATGGCATCAACGACGCCCCCGCATTAGCTCAGTCGCACGTGGGGATTGCTATGGGTACAGGAACGGATGTTGCTATGGAGAGTGCGGGTGTCACGCTTGTTAAAGGCGACCTGCAAGGTATAGTCAGAGCCCGTCACCTCAGCCGAGGGACTATGCGGAATATCCGACAGAATCTTTTTTGGGCGTTTGCTTACAATTCGTTAGGAGTTCCGGTAGCGGCAGGAATCCTGTATCCATTTTTTGGAATCCTTTTAAGTCCTATTATCGCTGCTGCGGCCATGAGCTTCAGTTCGGTTTCGGTGATTGGTAATGCCTTACGACTACGAAGGATAAATCTTTAATTATTGATGGGAGTTTAATTATGAACCTACACGCAACAAAAAAGGTAACCGTAAAGAATCAAAAAACAAAACTGTTTCCTCGATGGGCGATATGGCTTTTTGGTACATTGTCATTGGTTATTGGGGTTTGGATTGGAATGACCATTAGTAACAATAATGGTGTGCCAAAACCGGATGATACATTTGTAGTATTTCAAACAAGTACCTTAGAGGTCGCAAAACAGTTTAGTTGTTCCTGTGGCGGTTGTGGTGAAGAAAATCTGGTGATCTGTGAGTGTCCTACTGCTATTTCTACCAAAAAGTTTATCGAAATGAATTTAAACAATGGGATGAAAAAAGAAGAAGTGGTTGGATTGGTAAAAGACGTATATGGTCATCACCGTGGATAGATAAAATATTGACATAACAGATAAGAAA
>JACNLN010000183.1 GCA_014381485.1 Fidelibacterota bacterium | reverse complement strand
GGCGGCGGATCATGCTGTTGAATTAACTTAAAACACTAATATTTCTTCCTAATATTTTGGTAGAAAGTCCGTATATAATCTTCCGCAATCGTCACCCAGATATTGTTGGAATGGTCTTAAATGTTGTAATTTTATAAATCTGCGAACTTTCTTTTTATATTTGGAGACAGACTAACCTCATTAATTTTTTAGCCGCCAAGTTCACGAAGTTACACGAATGATATTAAACGATTTACAAATAAAATTAATAATTTCAATCGTAAAATAATATAGGATGATATGTTTCCGCTAACCATAATATTATCAATACTATGTGTTGCTTAGCGCTCTTCCTCCACGGAGTCCCAGTGGGAGTGGCGAATAATCCAGACTAATTTGATTGAATATTCATGTTATCGTCGGTAAATTTATTCCAATGTTTGTAACTCCTATCAGGAGGTTACCCGTTCTAATCGGGTCTGGAGTACACATCCAAAATAATTGGTGATGTGAGTATAAATAAAATTAAAAAAAAGGCTCTGTTCTAAATATAGACTTATTCATTATTGGTAACTGGTTATTGGTAACTGGTTATTGGTTAATGGTGAGTAACACTTACCACTTTACCGCTTACCAGTTTACTAGGCTCGCCGTAGGCTATGCCGAGGCCTGGCCACCAACAAAATAGTGGATAATTCATACGGTTCATGGAACATAGCCAAACAAAATAAATAACATATCTAGTTAATTGGTCAGTTAAGGATAGGAAATAAAATGAAATCGGTTAAATATTTTCTTATTGGTATTGCGATTATTTTAATGATCGTTGTTCTGTTTACGCGTGAATCCACCGATAAAATTACACCTGATATTGCCTGGGCATCTCTGTTTGTTAATGATTTAGAAGGTTACTATCTGGATATCAATGATATACGGATGTACTACGAGATCCATGGAAGTGGAGAGCCCATTTTATTGCTTCACAGTGGATTTGCTTTTATTGAGAGCTTTTACAAGCAAATTCCAGCATTTTCTAAACATTTCAGAGTGATTGCCCCAGATCGTCGGGGACACGGTAGATCATCAGATTCAGATGTAGGATTGAATTACTCATTGCTTGCATCGGATATGAAACAATTATTATCCTACCTAAAAATAGATAAAGTGAGTGTTGTTGGTTGGAGAGATGGTGGGAATATTGGAATTCAAATGGCTATTGAATATCCTGATCTTGTTAAAAAATTGATACTGGTGGGGTCGAATTTCAATCCAGCAGGATTAACAGAAGAAATTATCAATTTTGCAAAGAGTGATACCCCTAATGATTGGGATAAAGAAGCCTCCAAATGGTATAAACGATTATCTCCAACTCCAGGTAGATGGGAGGCTTTTCGAAAAAAAGTGAAGGAAATGTGGCTAACTCTGCCCGATTGGACTCGAGATGATCTAACACAAATTGAGATTCCGACGATGATAATTGTTGGTGAAAATGACGTGGTGAAATATGATCATACTCTAACATTACATCAATCTATCCCAAATTCGGATATCTATGTTATTAATGAAGCAACCCATTTCGCACCAATTGAAAAACCAAAAGAATTTAATCGAAAAGTCATCGGTTTTATAAAGTTATAATCATGCTAAAGAATAAATTGGAATAGTGATGTTGAGACCAAAGAAAAAATTCACAAAGAAAGAGATCAAACGTGATCCTCTATTAGAAACGCTTTATCAGATAAATCAGTATTATAAAGCCAATAAAAGACAGCTCCTTGCTATTTTAGGAACAGTAATTGCAGTTGTTGTAATAGTCTGGGTTGGAGTGAAATGGAAGATAACATCAGAACATGATGCATCAAGGATGCTTGGAAAGGCACTTATCAGTATTCAAATTAAGGAATTTGAAGAAGCCAGTCAACAACTTGAACCGATACTCTCGGAATATCCAAACACATCTGATGGTTCAAAAGCATTATTCTTTCTCGGTTTAATTTCTTTGGAACAAGAAGATTTTACTCGAGCGAGACAATATTTTAATGATTATCTAAACAATGCGGATAACCCTGATCTTGAATGTGGCGCTCTCAGTAAAATTGCCTATACTTACGAAAAAGATGGTGATTATTCAATGGCAGCGGAGTATTATGAACAGGCATCTGAAATATGTGAAGGAACCTATCAGAGACGGAGCAATTTATTGAATTCAATCTTAAGTTATGTTAAAGTGGGAGAGTTCAATAAAGCCAATGTTAAGATCCATGAATTATCAGGGGAAGAAAACCTTCCTCGGGATATGCAAGATGCGATCGATGAAATAAGAGGGAGAATACAGTTACTAACAGATTGATATATAATTGATAGATACAGAGGATTGTGAATAATGTAGAAATTGATTGATATTTTAGGAAATTACTTTGGATAATTCTTGATTTCCGAGTAAATTTTTGGTCGCTGAGGTGGGTTGACAAACCCACTTTTTTGTAAATTAGACGTTTTTACAGTAGTAAATCGTATGATAATTGAAAAAGTAGTAAAAGATATTGTAAAGAATTTTGGTGCTATTCTTATGGGATGTAAAATCCCTGATAATAGAGGGAGATCATTAAAAGTGATTGTCGATACGGTAGAGGGAATCTCGTTGGATCAAATTACTAAATTGAGTAAGACTATCCAGAAGTCAAAGAGATTGAATGAATTGATTTCTGATAATTTCTCCCTTGAAGTTACTTCTCCCGGGTTGAATTATCCAATGACGGAGTGGTTCCAGTATCAACGTAATGTTAATCGTAAAATGAGACTATTTCATAATATCCAGGAATTACCGAATCCAATGGAGGGAGTTTTAAAAAATTTTGAGAATGATCTCCTTGAGATTAAATCTGATAATAAAACGTATGAAATACCGTTTAATAAAATTGAATATGGAAAAATTTTGCTTTAACAGATGTATAAGTAGGAGGTTGAATTGAGAAGTCAAGAATTGATTGAGAGTTTCTCCAGTATTGCAAGAGAAAAGAATATCGATCGAACCGAATTAGGGACAATCATAGAAGACCTCTTTTTATCCTTAGTTGAAAAACAATATGGGGATGCCTTGAATTGCAGTGTTATCGTTAATATTGATAAGGGAGAAATTGAAATTTACCAGGAAAAAACTGTAGTCGAGGAAGTAAATGATCCTGTGCATGAGATTGAGCTTGAAAAGGCGTTAAAGGTGGAACCTGATCTGGAATTAGGAGATCCATTTATTGAACTTATTGATCCACTCCGGTTTGGACGAAGATTAGTTTCTGCGGCAAAACAACTGCTGGCTCAGAAAATTCGTGATATTGAAAGACAAAATGTGTATGAGGAATATCTAAATCGTGTTAATGAGATTGTTATTGGTGATGTAAGACAAATTCACCGGGATAATGTGTATGTGTATATTGATCAATGTGAGCTTAGAATGTCCAAAGAGGAACAGATTGAATTGGAACATTATCGACGAGGTGATACCATCCATGCTCTTGTAAAATCTGTGACAATGACTCCAAAGGGTCCCGAAATTGTCATATCAAGGAGTGATAATCAATTTTTATACAAACTATTTGAGATGGAAGTCCCAGAGATTGAGGATGGCATTATTGAGATTCTTTCTATAGCTCGGTCCCCAGGGGATCGAGCAAAGATAATTGTGAAATCATCCGACAAACGAATTGATGCCGTTGGAGCTTGTGTTGGTATGCGGGGTAGCCGTATTCAAGCTATTGTTCGTGAGTTAAATGGTGAAAAAATTGATGTCATTAATTATAGTACCCAGCCGGAGGTATTGGTTTCTCGAGCGTTAGCTCCGTCAAAGCCCATTGATTTATATATTGACGACGAAAAAAAATATTGTCTCGCAGTCTTCGATGACGAAGATATTGAATCAGCAGTGGGGAAAAATTACCAAAATGTTAATCTGGCATCGGATGTAACAAACTATACGATTGATGTTGTTAAGAAATCTCAGTACGAAGCCGAAAAACAAGAAAGGAAACCAATCTATCTTAAACAGGTTACCGGTATCACGACCAGAATATTGGAGATACTTGAAAAAGCCCATATTCACACAGTACAGGATCTTATGAATTCGCCGAGAGATGCTATCTTAGATATAAAAGGAATTGGCGATAAAACTCTTGATAAATTGGTTGAAAAGATTGATACTTATATGGAAATCTTACATGAAAGAGAAACTGAGAAGGAGGAATCTTCAAACGAAATAAGTAAAAGTGAAGAAGTGAAATAAGTAGAGATAGAAATTTAAATATGATGAACAATAAGAAGATTGAGGATATCATTGGCTGAAACTGTAACAAAAAAGAAAAGAATTTTTCAGATTGCAAAAGAGCTTAATATCTCTCACACAGAGATTATTGAACTTTTGATGGCAAACGGAATCAAGGTTAACAGTCATATGAGTCCTGTTGATGATGTGGCTTATCAGTTAATCATTGATGAATTTGAAAAGGAGCGAAAGTCAGTTGATAGATATCGGAAAGAAAAAATTCGTAAGGTGATTCATGGGCGTCGTTTCCAATCGAGTCAGGAAAAGAGACAATTTACTATTTTAATGCCTGAGGAACAGAGGAAGCTTGAGGAGAAAGAACGTAAGGAAGCTGAGGAAATAAAAAAACTTAAGGAGAAAGAGGAAGCAAAGAAAAAAGCCGAGGAAAAGAAAGCTAAAAAGGCAGCTAAAGAGAAAGAAAAAGAGAAGGAAAAAGCAAAACCGAAGAAACTAAAACTGAGGAAAGTGGATCTTTCAGAGATTGCAGCAAAGATTGACTCAACCCGACCAAGACCTAAAAAAGAAGTTGAAAAGGAAAAACTTGAGCCTAAAGAGAAAATATCAATTGATACCACCATTCGGAAAACGTTAGCCCAGATGGATACTAAAACCAAGAAAAAGAAATATAAGAGAGCTAAAATTGAAAGGGAAACATCAGTCGAAGCTGAAGAAAAGGCCATAAAGGTTCAAGATTTTATGAGTGTTCAAGAATTGGCAAGTCTTTTGGATGTAAATCCCACTGATGTGATTACAAAGTGCTTTGAGATTGGTGAAACAGTAACAATGAACCAACGCCTAGATATTGATACAATTAGCCTGATCCTTGATGAATTTGGATTTCGCACTGAGCAGGTAGAGGAAATGGGTGAAGATATCTTTTCACTGGAGGATACTGAAGAGGATATTGAAAAGGCAGTCCCAAGGGCTCCTGTGGTTACTATTATGGGGCATGTTGATCATGGTAAAACGACACTTCTTGATTACATTCAAAACAGTAACATTGTGGCTGGTGAATCTGGAGGTATTACACAGCAAATCGGGGCGTACGAAGTTCAATTGGAAGATGAAAAAAGTGTTACATTTATTGATACTCCTGGTCACGAAGCATTTACTGCGATGCGCGCTCGAGGGGCACAAGTGACAGATGTTGTGATTTTGATCGTTGCTGCTGATGATGGAGTAAAACCACAGACGATTGAAGCAATAGACCATGCCAATGCGGCAAAGGTTCCTATAGTAGTAGCAGTTAACAAAATTGATAAAGTCAATGCTGATCCTGAACGGGTACTTCGTGAATTGTCTGATCAGGGTATTCTTGTGGAAGAATGGGGTGGGAAATACCAAAGTAAAGAGATTTCTGCAAAAACGGGTAAAGGTATTGATGAATTACTTGAACTCCTTGCTTTAGAAACAGAAATACTTGAACTAAAAGCAAATCCCAGTACAGTAGCGAAGGGAACTGTGATAGATTCGAGATTGGATAAGGGACACGGTGCAATTGGTACAATATTGATACAGAAAGGAACTTTGAAAATTGGGGATACATTTGTTTGTGGAAATACTTTTGGGAAGGTTCGAGCTCTGTTGAATGAACGTGGTCTACGTGAGAAGTCAGCTAAACCTTCCAATCCAATTCAGGTACTCGGTTTTGAAAATCCACCCCAGGCTGGGGATCTTTTTACTGTTATTCATGACGAGAAAAAAGCCAAACGAATTGCCGATGACCGAGCTCGAATCCACAGAGAAATTGAACGACAGAGAGTCAGCACCAAATCTCTTGATCAATTTTCTAAGGAAGTCCGTGAGGGATTGGTGAAAACCCTACCTATGATTATTAAAGCCGATGTGGATGGATCGATTGAAGCTCTTGTGGATGCCTTTTCAAATATCCGGAGTGAAGAGGTGAAAATTGATGTCATTCACACAGGTGTGGGGATGATCTCAGAATCTGATGTGCTTTTAGCTTCTGCTTCGGAAGCGATAATTATTGGCTTTAGTGTAAAAACGAATTCTAATGCTAAATTACTTGCTAAAAATGAAGGTATAGAGATTCGCCTGTACGACGTGATATATGATGTTGTCAATGAGATAAAAATGGCACTAGAAGGTCTTCTTGAACCTGAAATTGTTGAAGAAACACTTGGTAGAGCTGAAGTTCAAACAGTATTTAAAATCTCCAGGTTGGGATTCATTGCTGGAAGTCAGGTGATTGAAGGGAAAATTAGTCGTAATGATAAGGCAAGGGTAATCAGAGACGATGAAGTAATTTATGAAGGTACTATTACCTCATTAAAAAGATATAAGGAAGATATTAAGGAAGTAAAGGAAGGGAAAGAGTGCGGAATCGGTATTGATAACGTTGATAAATTTCAAGAGGGTGATATCATTATAACGTATGCTGAGAAAAAAATAAAGCGAACCCTCTCATAGTTTTGTATTCTTTAAAATAATTAGTTGTACAATAATGCGAATAAAACCTTACAGCAGAAGTAATAGATATGGTCATGAATTACAAAAATTACTTGCTGAAATATTTCTGAGGGAGCTCGATACTTCGAATATTGGATTGATTACAGTTACGAAGGTATTGGTTACGAAGGATTTAAAATTAGCTAAGGTTTATTTAAGCTCCCTCAGCAATCAAAATGCCCCCGAAAGAATTATTGAATTTTTTAGTAAACGAAAGAAATTAATCAGAAAGCACCTTGGTTCACAAATTACAAGCAAAACCGTTCCTGATTTGCGTTTTTTTTATGATGAGACGTTTGCCGAAGCTGAAAAGATAGAACGATTATTTTCCCGGATTCATCTGTTTGATCAGGATAATTAATGATAATACCAGTTTATAAACCAGAAGGTTGGACCTCATTTGATGTCGTAAAAAAAGTTCGTGCTATTTCTGGTGAGAAAAAAGTGGGGCATTCTGGAACATTAGATCCATTTGCTGAAGGTGTTCTGGTGCTGGGTTTGGGGTCATCTACAAAGGAATTAACCACGATTTCTCAACAGGATAAAACCTATGAAGCCGTGTTAAAACTTGGGATTGAAACAGACAGCTTAGACGTTGAAGGGCGAGTTATTAGTAAAAGTCCCATACCGGTTTTATCAAGGGAAAAGATTCAGTACGTTTTCGAACGATTTACAGGGGTAATATCACAAGTTCCTCCTATGTATTCTGCAAAAAAGGTAAATGGCACACGGTTATACAAATATGCCAGGAAAAATATTAAGGTTGATCGAAACCCGGTGATAATTGAGGTCAAATCATTAAAATTAAAAGATTTTTCTGATGATAAAATCAGTTTCTCGGTTGATTGTTCGAAGGGGACATACATCCGTCAGCTTGGGTCGGATATTGCTGTAGCATTAGGAACTGTAGGACATTTGATTCATCTCGTTCGAACCAGGATAGGAACTATTAGACTGGCTGATTGTCGTCGAATTGAGGATTTGGAAAAGGAATGGATATTTACCGAAGTATAGAGAGTCTAAATCCATTGAGAAAAAGTATCCTGACAATTGGATCATATGATGGATTGCACAGGGGACATCAGGCAATCGTTAACAAAGTTGTAACAACTTCTCGCACTCTCAATTTAAAATCTGTTGTAATTACATTTGATCCACATCCGAAACAGGTATTAACAACTACATATGGTAACAAGTTTGAAACATTAATTAGCATTGATAAAAAAATTGAATTACTTGAGAAAATGGGAGTGGATGTTACTTTGATAATTCCATTTGATAAAACCTTTTCAAAAACAACAGCGGAAGAGTTCATCAACAATGTTATTATAAACTACTTTCACCCAAGTAAGATCTTTATTGGGTACGATCACCATTTTGGTTACAATCGAGAGGGAAATGCAAATAGTTTAATGGAATATGAACACCGTGGTCAGTTTCGTGTTGAAATAGTTCATTCTATTAAAGATCAGGAGGAAATAATCAGCAGCAGTCACATACGTGATTTGATTCAGGATGGATATGTTCGACGAGCTTCTTTTGAACTGGGATGGGTTTTTGGATTCAAGGCAACGGTTGTTCATGGGGTAGGGAGGGGACACAGATTACGTTACCCCACTGCAAATTTTATTCCTGAAAATCCAACACAGTTACTACCAAAGAATGGTGTTTATTTTACCCGGGGTCTTGTTAATAATAAATGTCTTTATGGGATGTGTAATATTGGCTATCGCCCCACATTTGGAGAAGGAAATTTTGTCCTGGAGGTTCATTTCTTTGAAGAGCCTCCAAAGGAACTATATGGAGAAATTATCGAAGTTCAATTTCTTGAAAGAATTCGAGATGAACAAAAATTTAAATCCCCTGTGGAATTAAAAAAGCAATTAGAAAAGGATAAGGAATATTGCCTTAGCCGATTAGAAATTTACACTGAGGAGGAAAAATGCCATTAACACAAGAACAAAAACAAGAAATAATCAAGAAATATAGTAAAAGCGATAAGGATGTAGGTTCTGTTACAGTTCAGATTGCATTGCTTACGGAACGCATTAGGGGACTAATGGAACATTTTGATAAACATAAAAAGGACCATCATTCAAGGCGTGGCCTTATTAAAATGGTGAGTAAAAGGAGAAAACTCTTAAAATATTTAAGAAGAAGAGATTTCAAGAGTTATCAAACATTAATTAATGAATTAAAGATACGAGGTTAAATAAGTAATGAACATAAGACAAAAAAGTATTGAATTAGGTGGAAGAGATCTGACGCTTGAGACGGGTATTATGGCAAAATTATCAGCAGGATCCGTGACGGTGCGTTATGGTGATACAATGGTGCTGGTAACAGTAAATGCATCAACAGAACCGAGGGAGGGAATCGATTTTTTCCCTCTAACCGTTGAGTATCGAGAAAAATCCTATGCTGGTGGGAAAATACCAGGTGGTTTTTTTAAAAGGGAGGGTAGACCCAGTGAAAAGGAGATTCTGTCTGCTCGTTTGACGGATAGGCCAATACGACCTCTGTTCCCGGATGGATTCCGGTGTGAAACACAGGTGATCATTAATGTCTTATCAACGGACCAAGAAAATCCTGCAGATATTCTTGCAAGCATTGGTGCTTCAACAGCTTTAATGTTATCGGATATTCCGTGGAATGGACCCATCGCTTGTGTTAGAATAGGGTTTATTGATGGTAGACCGGTTTTAAATCCCACTTACTCTCAACTGGAGTCCAGTAAACTTGATCTCATATTAACTGGTAATAAAGAATCCATCGTTATGATGGAAGGTGAGGCAGATGAAATCAGTGAAGATGAATTTCTAATTTGTATTGAATATGGATTGGAAGTTATCAAGGAAATAATCGATTTACAATACGACTTTTTGAGAGGATTGAGTATTAAAAAGAGGGCGCTTGACCAGGAAGAGATTGACAATTCGTTGATAAAAGAGATTGAGAAGCGGTGTATAGATGAGGTGCATAATGTCAATATGATGAGTGATAAAAAAGATAGGAGATCGAGTCTGGATAATATTATTGAACAAACCATTAATGATCTTGCAGAATCGTATCCTGAACAGGAGGACAATATCAAAAATGTCATACACGAAATTGTCAGGGAAGATATGAGGAATGGGATACTTACCGAGAAAAAACGAATGGATGGTCGTGATATGGAGGAAATCAGACCTATTGATATAAAATTAGGAATTCTTCCAAGAGCTCACGGTAGCGCCTTGTTTTCTCGAGGGGAGACGCAGAGTTTATCAACAGTAACCCTGGGTTCCAGACGTGATGAGCAATTTATTGATGATGTTGATCGGGATTACAAAAAACAGTATATGCTCCATTACAACTTTCCGCCGTTTAGTGTGGGAGAAGCACGACCTATGAGAGGAGTTACACGGAGAGAAGTCGGTCATGGAATTTTAGCGGAAAAGGCATTTAGGAGTGTGTTACCATCTCACAAGGATTTTCCATATACCATTCGTGTCGTGTCAGATATTCTTGAGTCAAATGGCTCCTCTTCAATGGCGACCGTATGTGCTGGTTCTCTAGCGCTTATGGATGGTGGGGTGACCATTAAAAAATCCGTTGCTGGCATTTCGATCGGATTAGTTACCAACGAAGAAAAATTCGTTCTGCTAACGGATATTTTAGGAATTGAAGATCATTTTGGAGATATGGATTTTAAAGTGGCTGGAACCAAAGATGGTATTACAACTATTCAGCTTGATCTTAAGATTAAAGGGATTTCTAAGAATATCATAGCGGAGGCTCTCCAGCGGGCTAAGGAGGGAAGATTACACATATTGAAATTGATGGATGAGAAAATCGAAATGGCTAAAGAAAATATTTCTGAATTTGCCCCTAAAATTATTCGTGTCAGTGTTCCTATTGATAAGATTGGTGAAATCATCGGACCCGGTGGTCGCACCATTCGCGGTATTATTGCTGAAACCGGTGCTGAAGTTGAGGTAGATGACGAAAGCGGGGCTGTTCTCGTCTCATCCGTTTCACTTGAAAGTTGCAATAAAGCAAAAGAGATGATCGAAGGGATAATTATCGAGCCTGAAGTGGGTATGGTCTTCAAAGGTATTGTAAAACGGATTACCGATTTTGGGGCATTTGTTGAAATTACTCCAGGAAAAGAAGGACTCGTTCACATTAGCGAAATTGATCACAAGCATATCAAAAAGGTAGAAGATGTAATCAAGGTGGGTAATACTGTCGAGGTTAAAGTCATAAAAGTTGATAATTTTGGTAGAATCGATCTGAGCCGAAAAGCGTTAATAGAACGTCCTCCATATAGTTCAAAAGACCGTGATAGTAAACCTCGCGAAAAATACCATGGATATCATAAAAAATCTTATAACCGGAATAAGCCCTGGAATAAACCGAAACGATTTAATAAATGAGTCAACTCCGAAAATGACATATCAAAATATGACTTATAAATCT
>JACNLN010000103.1 GCA_014381485.1 Fidelibacterota bacterium | reverse complement strand
AGGCTGGCGAAGTTACACGAATAATATTAAACGATTTACGAATAAAATTAATAATTTCAATCTTAAAATAATCTGGGGTGATATGTTTCCGCTAACCATATTATTATCAATACTTTGTGTTGCTTCGCGCTCTTCCTCCACGGAGTCCCAATGGGAGTGGCGAATAATCAAGGCTAGAAGTATCTTTTTACTGGAGAGCTCAGAATTAAAATATTGATCCTTTTAACATTCACGTTTTTGCTTGATTTTGTGTTGACCTTCCGATATATTCAAAGAGTATTATTGGATGTATCGACTGTCTTCACATTGAGTAATTAGTTGAAAGATTTTAAGGTTCGTACTGACTCTTAATGCTCATAAATAGTAAATACTCTATGAAAACTTTTTTACGAAAAATAAAACGTCTTTTATATATAACATTTATCTGTCTTTTTTTACATCAACTTACCATTTATGGTCAAAACCGCTTCGCAATATCCATTGTTGGGACATATGATTTTGATAGAGATGGTTTGAGTGAATTCTTAGCGATTGATAAAGTAAATCAAGAAGACCAATACGGTACTATTGTTTCATTTTCTGAAATTGATGAGTTGGGGGAACATGTGCTATTATGGCATTACCAGATCCCCAAAAATGTTAACTATTCACTTGTCGATGCAGAAATCACCGATATTAACGGGGACGATTCCCCGGAAATTATCGTTGCTCTTAATGTTCTTAAACCTACTGACCAGAAAAAAGAGTCTCAAACAATTTTAATGTTTGAATGGTCAGGCAGAGAGTTTCCTCAACAGCCCACTTCTACCTGGAATTATCTTGGAACCTCAAGCATAGCTGTCTTTGATGCTTTAGGAGAAGGCGATGATGAGCTTGCCGTTGCTCTGGGGAGCCCAAAACGTGCCATATCTCTGCTCGATGCTGATTATTCTGACGGCTTGTTAAAACTTAAACAGCAGGCAACCTTAACATCCAAAATGCTTCAGTCTGGATATGGCTATATTTATGTCGCTGCTATGGATTATAACCAGGATAATTTGATTGATTTAATTGCCATCAGCCCAGAAATCAACAGGACAGCTGTACAGGTATTTGAAAATCATGGAGGAGAATTTTTTGAGGGCACCGCCCGCTATATCCCCGCTGAAGATATGCGTATTCCCCCCGGCTCTGTTTTATCAGCAGGCATAAACGTGGTAGACATCAATCAAAACGGTATTTCTGACATCATCCTTCCTTCCCGAGAGGGCATATGTATATCTCTTGAAGTAGATGAAGAATCTGTTACCGTCAGTCATCTTAGCGAAATCTTGTGTCCTCTCTTTCTCTTTTCAGATGAAGGAATTTCCCCCTCTGCTATTAATGAGATCCTTTTAGAGCGGGCCGAGCTTGGAGTCGCTGCCAAAAAGATTGTTTCCTTGATGCCGACTGAGAAACCTGCTACAACTGAGAAAAAACTTCGAGCACAAGTAAAAAGACTTTCGCTAACCGCTATTCCCGGCAAGACACCAACAGAAACAGAGGAGGGTAAAAAGGCAGAGGAAGAAACCCTTGGCCGGGTAGCACTATCCGAAATACAGAAAGCTCAGCTTACCCCTATTTCCACCGAAATTGAACACATTCCTGTTGAAGATACCACTCTCTCTGTGCCTGAAGAAGAGGAAGCTGAAGAGGAATATGATCTCAGTTTCTCTGCAAAAAGAACCGTTCAAAAGGTACAATTGACAGCCATAAAGGACGGGGATACATCAGAAATATCTCCGGAGAGGATTGTTATTCCCCCTAGGATTGAAATTTCAGACACCGTTCTTGTTGGAGAAATGCTTTTCATTTCACTTAAACCTGAAAATGGGGGTTCCTTTTATAGTTTTTCCTGGCTCTCAGAAGTTCCCGAAGGAGTTCTGTTTGATTCCAATACTATTTCCATTCAATGGCAGCCCCTTCCAACTCAAATCGGTTTTTACCCGCTCGCATATGTTGTTGAATACAAGGTCGGAGAAAAATTTATTGATGTAGGGCAACCTGATGAGGGCACCCAAGTGCAAAAAATGAAACCAATTCTTAATCGCGCTACCTTCGAGCGTTATGTGTTGGTTAAAAAACAGTAAAAGGTTTAACATAGAAATGGTTAACTTTTCACACCTATGAATCACCCTATTTTTCACTCTACTCCAGTTAAAAGAGTTTTACGTCGCGCCCAACCTTTAAACAGCTGTGCTCTTTTTATTTTAACCTTCGTTTTCACACTTATCATCTCCTCCGGTCTCTTTGCAGCTGAATTCAAAATTGTCAATATGCATGGGGTATATGATTTTGACAAAGACGATCTTGTAGAATTTCTTACAATTGAAGAGGGTCAGCTGGAGGGAAGAAAGGTTACTCTAGCAGGATACTATGAAATTGATGAGCTTGGCTTTCCTCAGTTAATCTGGTCATTCCCTTCTGATGCTGGTGAAGTTAAGGTTGCTGATATTTCAAGCCTGGTTAGTGCCCGAATAGCGGACATGGACGGTAATGCTATCCCTGAAATTGTCGTGGGAGCAAATTCCTTTAGTCCCGAAGACAAAGAGATAACCATCGCTACTGTCTTTCTATTCAATTTGAGTCAAGGTTCCTTTGCTCTACAGCCAAGCTTGACAATGGCAGTCTCTGAACCTTCACGCCCTAAAACGATCAATAACCTGGATATAATTGACATTGACAATGACGACAGAGAAGAGATTGCTCTAGCGCTGGGGGGAGTAGACGAGAGGGGCATAATTATCCTTCGTCTTAATGAAAAAATAGAACCGCAACAGTTGACAGAGGTTTCTTCTTTTTCCCTTAATGAATTTTCGTCCACTCTTGGACAAATTCATGTCGCTGGGTTAGACTATAATAATGATGGATTTTCTGATCTGCTTGCCTTCAGCCCAGAAAGGAACATTCTTCGCGTTCAGGCACTTTTAAATCGGAACGGTCAACTTGTTCGGGGGCCCAACGCCCTCAACCGAATCCCTGGCATGTCAAACATGATTCCTTCGTCTATTACGTCCATTGATTGGAACAACGACGGCAATCAAGATTTGCTCATACCTTTCCGTTCTGGACATCTTGTTTCCCTGTCCCTGACGGAACGAAAAATTATCATTAATGAACTTGGCATAGATGTTGGACCCCTTTCGGACATTGGCACCGCAGACTTTAATCAGGACGACATGTTAGACCTCCTGCTCATTAGCGGTGACCAGGGAATTGTCACTCTTGTATACGGATCTACCTCTGGCGAGGAACCGCTCCAGGAGTTTTTCTCCATTTCGGGTAAAGGGGAGGCAGCAGGTGCACAGATATACACCGCCCTTCCAGAAATCGTGGATGGTGCTTATTTAGGAACGGTAATTGCTGGGGGATGGACCGGGAAAACCAGCGAGGTCTTTTATTTTGAGCTCGGAACAGTCCCCATTCTGGCAGAAGAGGTTGAGGTTGATACGTATATTGCAGAAGAAAAAATTGAAGAGCCTGCGCCAGAACCTCTTAAAAAGGCTGTTCAAGCATCCCAAATAATGCGATATAGCGAGGGAAAACCGCTACCCCCAGGAATTTTCCCTACGTATGTTTTGCCACCATTTCAAACATTTGCATACACAATATCTGAAGATGAAGGGAGAGAGTTTTACAGTTTCCGATGGGTTGAAACTCCTCCGCGAGGAATGTACTTTCATTACGAAACTCGCTCTGTTAAGTGGGTTCCCGATGAAAGACAGCTTGGTGCCTATGAGTTGAGCTTCCAAATAAAAATGAAGGTAGGAGAAACCATAATAACCCTTACAGATGAGTCAACTAATGAGGTTACCCATCAGATGGTTCCTGAACTCTCTACATTAGATTCGCGATTCTGGATTTACGTCAATGATCCACCCAAAATCCTTTCTGAACCAGAGAAGGTTGAGTTTGTTGCCTCATCAACATTTCAATATCAAGTTGTCGCAACCGACTATAATGAAGATGCCTTTCTCCTTTACTCCCTTGAGACAAATCCCGAGGGAATGATCATCGATCAAAATGGGTTGGTCTTCTGGCAAACAGATGAAACCCATTTAGACGCTTATGACGTCCAGGTTGTTGTATCAGACGGCTTTGATCAGAGCATCCAAACATTCACTCTTTATTCACGAGGTCGAGTTGCTATCACGTCGCAACCAGATTCCGAAGCCACAGTGGATCAGCTTTATGAATATCAGACAGAGGTTCTCTTCCCTGGTGAGCAGGAAGAACTTGTTTACACACTACTCAGATCGCCTCATGGAATGAAGATTGACAGTGCCGGACTCATTACCTGGATGCCCCAGAACACTCAGATTGATCATCAGAACTTTGTGGTTACAGTGAATCACGGCTTTGTAGCAGACACCCAAAATGTTACCCTGTTTGTTAACCACCCTCCTATTCTTAAGTCAATTCCCGCCCCTATGACTCTGGTGGCTCTCTTCGACACCTTCAAATTTCAGTTTGAAGTTGAAGATCCCAATGAATTTGATTTTGTTCGTTACAATCCCACGGAAATGCCTTCAGGAATGCAAATGGATCATACAACTGGCTTACTCCAATGGGTTCCTACAGAAGAAAATTTCGACTTTTCCACAGCTGTCATTGAAATCTCCGATGGGAAAATTGTTCTAGAGAAATCGTTCGACTTCTTTGTGAATGCTCCCATTACAATTGCCTCCGAGCCAATCACTGTTGGCACAGTGGGTGAAAAATTTGAGTATAAAATCGAGACCCGGGACCAGAATCGCGGTTGCTTAATGTCTTTTTCTCAACAACCCGCTCCCGAAGGGCTGGCAAGTATCACACCGATCTATGATATTAAAAACACCAATGTTTACTCCGTAACTATTGAAGATGATGTCTACAGCGAAAATATTGACTTATTTATTAATGAATTTAAGAGCAAAAAAAGGCCTGTAATCGAGCTGGAAGAAAAACGGACGGGGGTAGAAAAATTTACTGCCCGTGTTAACCTGAAAAAATATATTCAAGATGTTTTTTACGAAAACGACCGTCTTATCATTATAACAAAAAAAGTTGGAGGTCGTTCGATTAAAATTGAACAGTTTTTGTGGTACTTTTTCAAAGGTGAAAAAGTGAAAAAAACACCGAAGGTGATGATTGACCAGATTCCTTTTAATAAATATCAGCTGCTCGATTTTCCTGATGGAATGATTATTGATAATCTTGCGGGAGTTATTTCCTGGACGCCGACCATAAATCAATGTGATTATCATACCGTTACTTGCCTTGTGTCTGATGGTCATACCAGCGATGAACAACAGTTCTCTATTTACGTTAATCACCCTGCAACGATCGTATCTACACCTCCCGGCTCAGCTGAGGTTAATCAGCTTTATAAATACCAGCTAATGGTGGAAGATATAAACACAGATAGGGAGCTTACTTACGAACTGATTAATACTCTCGAAGGAATGCAGGTCGCTCACGACGGGAAAATCTCATGGACGCCATCAGTTTCTCAAATTAATAGCCAGGTTTACACGGTTAAAGTATCAGATGGCTACTCAGAGGTTTTTCAGGCAGCTGAGGTGTTTGTAAATATGGTACCTTCAATCATATCCAAGCCACGACTGGTAGCTCTTACAGATTATTTATACAGCTATCGATTGTCTGTTGAGGATTTAAATGGCGACGATATAAAACTTGCTGCTGTAAAAATACCGGAATATTCAAGGTTTGATGATAAAACAGGCGTTTTTCAATGGAAACCCCGACGAAATCAGAGGGGGTCTCACGACATTATTTTGTCAGCGACAGATGTACGGGGGGCAACCACCAACCATGAATTTCAAATCTATGTCTTCGAGGATCCCAGCTCAAAGCAATTCATCTCTACAAGCTGGCCCTTGCTTCTTGCTTTTATTGGAGCAATGTTTTCGGTGGGTGTTACAGCGGTTCAGTAGGAGAATATAACTTCTTTTTCTCTAACAACTCTTCAATCAATTGTATCAGTGCTATTTCTCCTTCTTTTGATGGGATAAAATTAATCTCAAGTGAAAAGAGATCTATATCAGCAGAAATCCAATTGTTAATTTTAATAATGTCTTTCTCTGTCGTTATTAAATAATCGGCACCATTTTTATCACTCAGTAATAGAATTTCTTTCAATTCTTCTTCGTTATAGTTGTGATGATCTTCAAATATCTTAAATCCTACAATCTTAACCCCTGTATTTTCAACACTCCTTTTAAATGAAATTGGATCTCCTACCCCACAAAATATAAACGCCTTTTTTCCTTTAACCATTCGTGTTGGAATTTCCTCGCCATTCACCGACACTAATTGATTGTGATTCTCCATTTTACTAAAATATGCTGGAACATTTGATTGAAGAACCTTTCTGCGAATATTTGGGTTTGGCTCCACTAAATTTGTCTTGCTCCAAAAAATAATGTCTGCTCTCCGGAGATGAAACCAAGGCTCGCGGAGCTTGCCATAAGGAATTAACTTATAAGCTTCTGGCGGGTCATTACTGTTTAACAAAACGATATCAATATCCCGTTCAAGGCTTCGGTGCTGAAATGCATCGTCTAAAAGAATAATATCAGCCGAAAACTTTTCTACAGCATAAAGGCTTCCACGGTGCCTATTCTCATCTACTACAATTGGAACCCCCAATAACTTCCTTGCCATTAAGAACGGCTCGTCACCAGACAGCTCCCAGCCCTCCTTAATTTTTCTGCCATCCGATACGACACGTGTACCTGATGACTTTCGTCTATATCCTCTACTAACAATTACTGCTTTTAATTTTTTACTGTTTAACAACCGAGCGATGTAAATCACCGCTGGCGTTTTCCCTGTTCCCCCAACAGACAAATTTCCTACACTTATCGTTAATGCTGGCACTCGTCGAATTACAAAAAAACCAATAGTATAAAAAAGATTCCGCCAGAATAAAACGCCCCAATAGAAAAGTGCAAGCGGGAATAATAAAAATTTTGCCTTACCTTCTGGTAAGTTCATCTGCTTTTTTCATTACAGTAGTTAAACTGTTTTCTAATTTACTATTAACTTCTTTTATGCTGCTGTTACTGTCAACATATATGGGTTCGCCTAAAAAAAGACATGTTTTTCCAAAGGGTTTTGGCACCACAAAAGTGTCCCAGTTCTTAATTTCCCATCTCCGACTTGCCTGACCAGAAACAGGAAGAATTACTGTGTCGGTTCTCGTTGCCACTTTAACCGCACCCGTCTTCACCTTCCTCTCAGGTCCTTTAGGCCCATCAGGTGTTATTCCAACAACCATACTTTCCCCTTGTAGCGCTTTAACCATCTTTTTGAACGCCTCTTTTCCACCCCTGGTGCTTGAACCTCGAATCATCTTCCATCCAATACTTTCTCCTACCCTTGAAATGATTTCTCCATCTCCATGTAAACTTGCCAGAGCCAAGTAACCGCGGTTTTTAAAGTAAAATATTGGAAATAATAATCGACCATGCCAACAACAAATAATTACACTTTTTTTGCTTTTCAATGTTTCCAGTAAGTAGTGTTCATTATAAATTTTTTTACTGTTTAGATTAAACAGCGACAAGATAAATATCCTTCCTAATAGATATTCAACAAATAATAATATTTTTTTTATCATCAAGATTGACCCGTGTTGCTATTTAAACTGTCGATGATTTTTTCCGCAGCTCTACTTATTGCGCCCGGGGGTCCTAACTGTTTTCTAACCGATATTAATTCTTTAATAATGTCTATTCTAACCGAACGGTTAGTAATCATTGGTTTAATTCTCTCCACAATGTTGTCCGTTGTGGCTTCTTTTTGCAGCAATTCCGGATAGATGTTATTTCCAGCAATTAAATTTGTCATTGAAACATATTTTACTTTTGATAAGGCTTTTGCTATTAACCAGGAAGATGTTGACATTTTATAAATCACAACCGATGGAATGTCAAAAAGGGCTGTTTCTAATGATATTGTTCCAGAAGAAACAATAGCTACGTCGGAATAAAGTAGAGCTTTTAATGGTTCATCTGTTAAAAATATGTTTTTTACATTCCTATTTTTTTTAATTATTACATCTGGAGCTTTCCCAACTAATCCTATAGAAGATATGCCATTGTCATTTAATTTTTTAATTGCCCCAAACATTACATCTACGTGTTTATCCACCTCCTGTTGACGGCTACCCGGAAACAACCCAATTACTGTTTTCTCCTGTGGTATTCCACATTTATAAAAATACTCCTCCCGACTAACTGACGATTTTTCTTGATCTATAAAAGGGTGGCCGACAAATATAGCACCTACTCCCCGATTTTTATACCACTCCTCTTCAAAGGGGAAAATAGATAAAATTTGATCAATGCATTCTTTTATTATTTTAATACGACCTTCTCTCCAAGCCCATAATTGGGGGGGAATAAAATATGTAATGGGGATTTTTAACTCCTTTAACTTTTTTGCTAAACGCAGGTTAAATCCTGGATAGTCAATTAATATTGCCCGGGCAGGGCTGTTTTTTTTTACAGCTTTTATACAATCATCAAATGCGGATTTTAAAAATATATATTTATTAATGACTTCAGTAAATCCCATTAATGCCATTTCATCAACGTGGTGTATTAGTGAAACCCCTGCTTCCTTCATCCTGTTTCCACCAATTCCAAAAAAGGCTAGATTGCGTTTTCTGTTTAAAAGTTCCGCAACAAGGGCAGAGCCGTGTAGGTCACCTGACTCTTCCCCGGCAACAATAAATATTTTATTGAATTCAGCCACAATCTTATATGATATCTAATTTGAGTTTAATATATACGTTTTAAAAATGAGCAGAACAATAAAAATTATAATAAGTTGCAACGTTCGTTTTTCTGTTTTTAGGGTCAAAAGCCATGACATTGGGTGTGTTTTTTCCCCTCCCTTCCAGGGAACTATACGTGGGATAAATCTAGGAACTGATTCAATATACCTTTCGTACTCCTGACCAAACAGGCCAAGTAATGTCTTTTCTTCCAGAAAAATAATTAGCAAGTATTGTAAAGAAAAAAATCCCAAAGTTATTATTAACATCTCCCACATATACTTTCCCCCTGCAAATAGGACAATCCCTGTATAAATGATTACATTACCAAGATAAAGCGGGTTTCTCACATATGCAAAAGGTCCTGATGCACACAGTTTATTTGCTCCGACCTTCCTTGTCCGTGTTAATCCACCAGCATAACGAACGCTGTTTAAACGAATACTCTCTCCCATAATAATTAACAAAATGCCTAGGTATATAAATAAATTTTTAAAATCTGAATAATACAGTATCGCCAAAGCAATTGGTATTGGGGTATATCCTCTATTTTTAAAAAGGAACTTTCTAATGTCTATCATAGGGGGTCTTATAAATTGCTGGTGATTTATTTATTAGTGAATATCCTGCTCAATTTTTTCCTGAATAATTAAAGCCACCTCCAACACATCCCTACCTTCCTTCCCCGAAACAATAGGTTTGGTTTTCCCCCTAATTGATCCTACAAAATTTTGCATTTCTGCTTTTAGTGCATTTATCTTTTTTACCGGGGGTTTTTCATAAACCAGTTGACGCCTTACTCCTCTGTATTCCATAAACTCAGAGAGAATTGCTTCAGGATCATCCTCTTGGTTATTTAAAACCCGGTATACATCCGTTAGTCCCTGCAGGAAGTCAATTGTCACATACATATCTCGCTGGAACAGTCTTAACTTCCGTACTGAGTCCTTAGCAATTCGGCTTGAGGTTAAATTCGCAACCACCCCATTTTCAAACCTAATACGGGCATTGGCGATATCCACTGAATTTGTCATAATTGAAACACCTGAGGCATGAACTGTCTTTACTTTCGATTTCACCAGGGCGAGAATTACATCCAGATCGTGTATCATTAAGTCAAGTACAACGGGGACATCTGTTCCCCGTATCGTGTACGGTGACAATCGATGCGTTTCAATATATTTGGGTTTAAGAGGCAATTTGTCTAATGCTAATAGCGCTGGATTCAAACGCTCTATATGGCCTACTTGAATGATAACACTTTTTTGATCTGCCATATTGATAAGTTCGTCTGCCTCCTCAAGATTGTTACAGATCGGCTTTTCAATAAATACATGTTTACCTCTGGAAATACATTTCTTCGCTACTGAAAAGTGATCTCTTGTTGGGACCACAATAGATAAGGCATCACAATTTTCTATAAGAACTGATAATGAATCAAACGCCCTAATGCTGTGCGCTTTTGCTATCTCTTTTAATCTCTCTGGTCTAATATCGTACGCCCCAACGAAACAGGCATCTTTTACGTTTTTCAGGTGCTTTAAATGGTGTACGCCCAAGCGGCCAACGCCAACTATACCCACTTTAATTTTATCTTCCTTCATCACTTTATTTCTATAGAATATAGAGACTTTCCACAATTAAAAAAAGGGTTAGTAAATAATCAACAAGAGAATACAATTTAAACTTGCTTTTAATCATCAGAATTAACATATTTAAATGAGAATGGATAAGATAAGAATAATACTTTTTATTAAGACCACCAAAAAAATAATTACAATTATTCAAAAGGGGTTAATATGAATGATAACTTAAAATCCACATTTGGGTATATAATACTACTCTGCGCCGTAGTGGGTTTCGTTTTGTCTTTTATTGCATCAGACTTTTTACTTTCTATTCTTTTTATTGTAGGGGGGGTAATGTTCTGGCTGATTTACATAAATTCAGTGCGGGCTTCCATTCATAGATCAATTGGGGCTATTTTAATTATCTTTGGTTTCTTTTTATCATGCTCCGTTTTTACTGCGTTTGGTCTTGAACAAGATATATGGGGTGGATATCATATTAAAGAAGATGGTACAATCCTGTCCGTTGTTGTTTTGTTCTTCTCTATAATGCCTGGTTTAGTGTTTTACTATTTATCTCGAAACAAACTGGGCGTTGTCCCTCCTCCCGCTCAACCTTCTCCCAAAGTCAGAGAGTCAAAGGAAATATCCACAAAAAAGGAATATGTCTCCCCTCAAGACTATGAAGAGTTAGAATATTATTATGAACCACTGGAATATCCAGAAGAATATGAGGAAGAATCTGAAGATGAATATGCTTACGAGGGAGAAGAAGAGGAAGAATAAATTTTCACGAATAGGAATTTTTTATTTTTAAGGGCAGCGTTGGTTGCCCATTTTTATCTGGCTAAAATATCGCGGCTTTGATGAGATAAATCAAACCTATCTCGCTTATACCACACCCACTGAAACACAATTGCTATTTTATCTCTGAGGGGGTAAATA
>JACNLN010000171.1 GCA_014381485.1 Fidelibacterota bacterium | reverse complement strand
GCTCGATACATCACAGGTATTATTACAGAAAAAGGAGTTTTTGCTCCACAAGATATTCACAAATTGGCTTAATGATATGACAGAAGCTTACACAGGTCCCAGATTCACCACTCTTTTCCTAGCAAGGAAAATCCCCAAACACAGTGGGATTAAAAAACTATTTAAGTGGGGCAACACCTTTGCTGATCTTGGTCTGGTTCGTGAAGTTTCTGATGGATTTGCTGGGAATATGAGTTTTCGCACCAAAGATGGATTTATCATCACAGCTGCCAGAGCTAATCTGGAAAATCTCAGGGAAAATGATATCGTTGAAGTGACAGACGTAGATGATGATAAACGGGAAACTATCGCCATTGGCAAAAAAGAACCCTCCTCAGAGTCCTTCCTTCATCACGCAATCTATCAAAAGAGGTTTGATATCCATGCAATTTTTCACATTCACGATGAAGAGGTACTAAACTATCAGGATAAACTTCATCTTCCGGTGACAGAAAATGAACAACCATACGGTACTTTAAAACTCGTGAAGGAAGTGTTAAAAGTCTTCAAACACCACAATTACATTATCATTAAAAATCACGGTATCCTATCCCTCGGAAATACGATGGAGAGAGCAGGACAGGAAGCACTGCGCCTCCACAATCAAGCAATAAGATTCCAGTCGTTACAGGGAGGTTAATTTCATAACCACCTCTTGAGCTTTCTCCAAAACCTCTTCTTCCCCCTCAACTTTCCCATTCTGCATTATTATTTTCCCATCACAGATGGTGGTATTCACGCAACTGCCATGAGCGGCATAGACAAGATTGGGGATGAGGTGATGGTTGGGAATCAGATGAAGGTGTTTCAGATCAACGAGTAGCAGATCCGCAAGATTTCCCTCTTTAATCTCTCCACAGTTTAGTCCAAATACCCTTGCTCCTTCCAGCGTTGCGATGTCAAACACTTCCTGAGCGGAGAGAACTGTAGGATCTTTGTCATTGAGCTTTTGCAGAAGAGCTGCTGTTTTCATCTCTTCCAGCATATCCAGGTTGTTGTTAGCAGCACATCCGTCCGTTCCAAGAGCAATGGTAAGACCAGCTTCTTTCAACTTCTGATAAGAAAACACACCGGCACTTAATTTCATATTGGAAGTGGGACAGTAAACAACCTTTACATCGTGATACTTCAGTAACTCAATCTCTCTGTCATTGACCCAGATGACATGAGCTGCTATAATATTCGGTCCTAAAAAACCGATACTTTCCAGATATTCAACGGGACGTTTACCGTGACGTTTAATACAATCTGATACCTCCCTTTCTGTCTCAGAAAGGTGTATGTGAATTAGAAGGCTGTGTTCATCGGAAAATTGTTTTGCCCATCGAAGGCTTTTTTCCGAAACCGTATAGAGAGCATGAGGCCCCAAAGCAAACATCACCCGATTGCTGTATTGTTTCGTCTCCTCAAAAAGTTGAATATTCAATTGGATCTGTTCCTCACTTTTCTTCGAATCGAACATATCAATAAAGACAGCCGAAACAGCGGAACGAATCCCGGAATCCTCCACCGCTCGGGCAGACCCATGATAGTGCCAGTACATATCGTTGAAAAAGGTAGTCCCGGATTTAATCATCTCGAGACAGGCCAGTCGCGTCCCCCAGTAGACATCCTCTTCCATCAGCTTTTCCTCAAAAGGCCATATCTTTTTCTCCAGCCATTCGTGGAGCACCATATCATCGGCGTACCCCCGCATGAGAGTCATGGAAGCATGAGTGTGACCGTTGATAAACGATGGAATTGCTCCCTTTCCCTCACCATCGATCTCAATATCTGCATTTCGATCTATTCGGCTGGCTATCTTCTTAATGATATTTCCCTCAATAAGGATATCCTTTTGCTCATCTTTCAAACGTACATTTTTTATCAGAACTGTCATAGTATTCCCCTCATCTCTTCTTTCATACTATTTTTTTATTTGTGAGTTCACTCAGAATAGGTCTTCAACCATTTTTTGTTATCATTTTTAGAAACCATTAAAATGGTTACAAATCCTTGTAACTTATTGATAACCCCAGACTTAAGTCTGGGGCTGTTCCAATAGACAAACTCATAATGAACCGTTTTAACGGTTTTTATTGTTGAATTTTTCCCTTTTCGGAGTAGACTCATTCGTTAAGCACCAGTAACAATAAATCAAAGGAAGTTTATTTGAAACTTGTTAATAAAATCTACAAAAAAACAACCACATTTGACATTTAACAATTGGCTGTGTAAAATTGACGGTAACAAATAACCATTTCCTTATGGAGGATAATTGTATGATAAAACACATCGTCTTTTTTAAAATTCGAGAAGAGGTAGATAAAGAAAAACACCTGAATGATATCAAAATAAGACTTGAAGATCTTAATGATAAAATAGATGTCATTCACCACCTTGAAGCAGGTATTAATCTTAGTCAATCTCCTAATGCAAGCGATATTGCTCTGTATTCGGAATTTCAATCAAATGAAGATTTGAATAAATATCAGAAACACCCTGATCACCAGGAAGTTGTTAATTATTTGAAAAAGATAGTTACAGAGACCCGGGTAGTTGATTACGAGGATTAATATCACAGGAATAGAAGTCGGTTCTCTGGACAGTGACTGAATAGAAAGTAAAGCTTTGGCCAGATTTACCATCAAAAAGAAAGGAAATTCAAATATGTTAATTCCAACCATTGTCATGGGGATATTTGCGTTAACACTCCTTGGATTCGGATATTACCGAGGAGAGGGAGAACACATCCATGGATTAAAATATGCTTTTACCACTCTTATTGAGATTTTACCTATGTTATTGCTCGCTTTTATCATCGCAGGCATGGTTCAAAGTCTTCTCCCTCAACATCTCCTGAACCGCTGGATTGGAGCCGAATCCGGTTTCCGGGGAATCATGGTTGGCACTATTGCGGGAGGACTGTCTCCCGGAGGACCTTTTGTAAGTCTTCCCATTGCCGTTGGACTGATAAAATCTGGAGCAAGTGTAGGTACCATGGTTGCTTATCTGACTGGATGGTCCTTGTGGGCAGTGACTCGTCTCCCGTTGGAAGTGGGAATCCTAGGGTGGCGTCTGACACTCATCCGGATTTGTAGTACGTTTTTCTTCCCACCCATCGCAGGTTGGATTGCCCAAATATTCTTTTCTAGAGGTGCTTAAGATTCTATCATATTGTATGAGACTTCAGCAATGGTAACACTTTAAAAAGAAACTGGAGGGATAAAATGCCATCCATTCCTATTCGTGACATTGATATACACTACGAAATCACCGGCGAGGGAGAACCACTCCTTCTCATCCATGGACTTGGTTCCAGCAGTCGTGATTGGGCTCCGCAGGTTCACTATTTTTCTAAACTGTTTCAGGTAGTGACATTCGATGTCCGTGGACACAGACAATCATCTAAACCTCCCGGTCCATACTCCATCCTGCAGTTTACTGAGGATACAGCAGAATTGATTAACGCTCTTGATATTGGTCCTGCACATGTGGCAGGAATTTCTATGGGAGGAATGATCGCTTTTCAACTGACATTGATAAAACCTGAACTTGTGAAAAGTCTTGTGGTAATCAACAGCGGACCGGATTTCACCCCAAAAAGTTTAAAACAACGGCTGGCAATCTATCAGCGTTTTCTGATTGTTCGAATACTGGGGATGCGAGCTATGGGAAAAGTCCTGGCGAAACGGTTATTCCCAAAACCAAATCAGGATAACATCAGATCGATTTTTATTGAGCGATGGGCTGAAAACGATAAGCGTGCTTACCTTTCCTCCATGAAGGCTATTTTTAGCTGGAATATAGATGATCAGCTCTCGAAGATAAAATGTCCTGTCTTGATTCTCGCTGCAGACGAGGACTACACACCAGTTTCATACAAGGAAGAGTACACTAAAAAAATCCCTAACGCCGAACTTGTTGTTATTTCCGATTCTCGACATGCCATACCAGTAGAACATCCAGATAAATTCAATCAGGTATTAATGAATTTTTTATCAAAGCAAGTTTAAGTATCCCTTTCTAATTATACCAGTTTGAACCGGGATCAAAAAAATTATTGTTCATCACACATTTTTGCCTGTCAGGCTTATGACTGATTGGTCAGGCCCGTCAGGCGTCGGACTGACGCCCGACTGATGGCCAATATTGTCCGGCTCCTGACGGAGGAGAGGATTTATCCTGTGGAATAAATACTGAATTTTCCACATAAATTGAAAAAATTGGCAATGAAACGGGTTGTGTGATTTTATCAACATTGATTCCAATGCCACAGGGTGAAGGTAAGGGGGGATTTTGATTAGATCAACGCCGTCACCGTGTTGTAGAAACCTTGAAAAGGTTCCGAACCTTTTCAAGGTTTGACGGGGCAGGCGTGCTTATTGCTACCTCTTTTACCCTGGTATTCCTTTGGAGGAGAGTTCCTTCGGAAAGTTGAGGGTGATTACGTTCTTTTTACTAAAGTCCAAATTTTGTCTTAAATAATTGTTGTCTATTTTCATTCAATTGATGCTCTTTCAGTTGAGCACATTTCTAACACACCCCCTCCCGAAGGCTCGGGAGACCCCTCTCAAGATGGGACTAACAAAGTGGATCGATGTAACACATTATCACGGCACACAAATTCCCCTCCAATGGAGGGGTGGATTCGCCAGCCGGCGGAGACGGGGTGGGTTATTCACATCCTTTCTTGGTTCATCACACATTTTTTTGGTGATATCCCGAAATCGATCTTGGAGTTTCCCTTGCATAAGGGATAAGGTCTGGCTAAAATTTGACCGTTTTGAAGCATCAAAATAAACCCGTACTGGTTGTCGGTTCTATCGCCCTTGACTGGCTGGAGATGCCTGATGGTCAAAAAGGTGAAGTCATCGGTGGTTCAGCAACATATTTCACATTAGCTGCATGCAAATTTTCCCCCGTACATGTTGTTGGTATTGTGGGCTCAGATTTTCCAAAAAGAGGAATGGCTCTTTTTCGAAAACACGCTGCTAACCTGGATGATCTTCAAGTGCTGGAAGGAAAAACATTCCAATGGGGCGGTCGGTATCACGAGGATTGGGAAAATAGAACTACTCTATTTACAGAGCTGGGGGTATTTGAGCGGTTCCAGCCACGTCTCAGTTCTGCCAATAAGAAGATCAAGAATGTTTTTCTCGCTAATATTCAACCAACATTGCAATTGGATGTTTTAAATCAGATCGAAGATCCAGATATGGTGGTTTGTGATACCATGAACTTATGGATAGACATAGCTCGTGAGAGTCTCGAGGGTGTTCTTGAAAGGGTAGATGTTCTTTTGGTGAACGATTCTGAGTCACATCTTCTAACGGGGGAAACCGATCCTGTAACCGCAGCGAAAGAAATCATAAATATGGGACCAGAAACAGTGGTGGTTAAATTGGGAAAACAGGGGGCAATTCTGGTGACTGCTTCAAATGTCATCCGGGTGGGTGCTTATCATGTAAAGATAGTAAAGGATCCAACAGGAGCGGGTGATTCCTTCGCCGGGGGATTTGTAGGTGGTCTGGCGAGTGGATTATCCATGGTGGAGGCTCTTGTTGCAGGTTCTTCAGTGGCATCGTTTTGTGTGGAAGGTTTTGGGACAGAGGGACTGGAGGGTGTAACAATGAATTCCATAAAACATCGGAGTCAGATGATTAAGGAATGGTCTTTAATGTCTTGATACCCCTTAACAGGATTGTTAAATTTTTAGCGGGATAAATATTAATTTATTTTCAATTCAGGAGGTTAATTCAATGCAAAGGAATAAGATTCTCATTTTGACTGTTACTGTACTGTTACTAATCTTTTTCTGGGGATGTGCCAGTGAGCAGTTGACATCTGCCAGAATTTACATCCGGGAGGATAACTGGGAAAAAGCGGAGGAGATGTTGATTGCAGCATTAGATGTTGAGCCAGACAACCCGGAGGTCTATTATCATCTCGGAGCGGAGATTTATGCCAGAAAAGAGCAGTGGGATAAAATGAACGAGATGTTGGATAAAGCGTTATCCCTCGGAGCGGACTTCAAATTACCAGCTGGATTTACGGTCAGGGAAGGAGTGGAGAATATTCGCTCAAAACACTGGACGAATTATTATAACAAGGGAGCGGAATTATTCAATGAAGCTCTTCAGGGTGCTGATGAGAATAAAATAGCGAATTATGAATCAGCTCTGGAAGCATTTGAAACTGCTCAGAAAGTTGATCCCGAAGAGCCAAAAACTTACCGGAATCTTCTTTTCTGTTACATTCAATTAGAAAAACAGGAAGAGATGATTGCCACTCTTGATGACGCTATGAAACGAAATCCTGAAGATATTGAACTTCTTTTAACAGCAGGGCAGATATCACTGGATGAAGGAGATGTGGATGGAGCCATCGAGTTGCTGGAAAAGGCGCTTAAAGTAAATCCCAGAGACAGTCGCGTTGCACGTCTCTTAGCTGATGCCTATTACAACAAGGGGGATAGAGAAGGTGCCATTTTTGCTTACAAAAAAGCCCTTCGAGAGGATCCAGAGAATATCGATCTACATTTCAATATGGGAGTACTCTATCTTCAGATTAACGATTTTGATCTTGCGGAAGAAAAATTTCAAAAAGTTCTCAGATTGGATCCTAATGATAGAGATGCCATCTTGGGTATAGCGGAAGCGTATGCGAATATGGAGCAGTGGGAGGATGCTGAGTACTACTACAGAAAGGTTCTCAGGCTGGAACCAGATAATCCAGGTATTATGAAAGCCTACGCCATATCCATCTATCGGCAGGGTCGGATAGATGAAGCCCAAGAGTGGTTTGATAAAGCAAAGGAGTTCGAATAGTTAACCAATAACTTTTCGTTTTCTTAAATAGCCGGTCAGGGCAAGATCGAGTGTTTGATCTGTGAAAAGCGGAACATAATCAATGTTCCGCTTTCTGCATTTTGTTTTATAGTAGTGCTGAAATTGTCTTACTACCTCCTGGTAGGCTTTTTGGATATGCCACGGTTCCGTTGTGATTTCCTCACCACTTTCAAGATCATGGAAACGTGTTCGGGTTGAAAAATCAAATTCGGTTTCCTGTCTGTCAAGAATGTGAAATACAATAACCTCGTTTTTCTTATGTCGAAAGTGTTTCAGTCCAGTAATAACCTCTTCAGGGTTGTCCAAAAGATCTGAAATCAGGATAATAAGTCCACGTTTTTTGATCTTTTCAGCAAGTTGATGGAGCGTTGGCGCGATTTTAGTATCGGGACCTGTTTCAAGATGTTCTAATTCTACCAGAAGCGTATCCAAATGCCCCAAAGTTGAACGGGGAGGTACGTATCCTTTTACCTTTTCGTCAAACAATGTAAGGGATACACCATCTTGTTGTCTCAGCATCAAATATGCGAGGGCAGCGGAGAGGTAACTGCTGTAATCCAGTTTGGAAACTTTTCCGCTTGCATACGTCATGGACTTACTGGTGTCCAGGATAATATAGGATCGGAGGTTGGTTTCCTCTTCAAATTGTTTAATGTAAAACCGGTCGGTTTTGCCGTATAATTTCCAGTCAAGGTAGCGGATCTCGTCACCGGGACCGTAGGTTCTATGTTCCGCAAATTCTACACTGAAGCCGTGATAGGGACTTTTATGCATTCCGATGATATATCCTTCCACAACCAATCGAGCACGAAGTGACATATTATTCAGCTTCGCCACAATATCAGGCTGGAGGTATTTACGTTTGTCAACAGTAGGCATGTTATACGTTCGACGTTATATGTTTGATGTTATTCGTTGTATGCATTGTAATACATTGCTAAAAAAGTTCATTGTGTTTTTCGTAACAATTTAACAGGAAATCTGTGTGTGGCGTCTAACGTCCAATATAAAACGTTCATTCTGGTCGGTCTTTAATCGATTTCTGGTAAGCGATTAGTTTGGCTTTAAGCTTTTCTATGAATTCTTCAGCCTTTTTTACTTTTGATTTAGTGATATAATTCAGTTCTTTTGCAATGATCAATTGTGAGTGAGTTTCAAAAAGTGAGCCTATTGCAATATCTATATAATGTTTTCGATCAGCTGCAGTTCGACGTCCTGATCCTTCAGCAATGCATGACGGAATGTTGACAGCAGCATCTCTTAGTTGACTCGTCAAACCATATTGTTCTTCTTTTGGGAACCCTTGAGTTGTTCGGTAGATAGACTTCACATACTGTACAGCTAATTGAAAAACTTCTAAATCTTTGAATGATGCCAAATACTTTTACCTCATAACGTCTAACGTCCAACGCCTAACGTATAACATCCATCAATTTATCTAAAATTTCATCTGTTGAAACGCCATCAGCTTCGGCATTAAAATTAGTGATGACACGATGGCGGAGGACTGGTTTGACCATTGAGATTACATCCGATATATCCGGTGTGGGACGTCCTTCCAGGACAGACCTGGCTTTAGCGCCTAAGATGAGATATTGAGAAGCCCGGGGGCTTGCCCCCCAGTCTACCCAGTCATTGATAAACTGAAAATTATTTTCCTCGCCAGGTCGCGTTTTTGAGACCAGATTTACTGCAAACCCTACCACGTTATCAGCAACAGGAACTCGCCGAACAAGAAATTGATAGCTCAGAATCTGTTTTTGTAATAGGACGATATCAAGTGAGGCTTCCATAGCGCTGGTAGTAGATTTAACAATTTCTATTTCCTCTTCCTGACTTGGATAACCAATGTTAATGCTGAACATAAACCGATCAAGCTGGGCTTCGGGAAGGGGATAGGTTCCCTCCTGTTCGATGGGATTTTGTGTAGCGAGAACAAGAAACGGTTCTTCCAGCGGGTAGGAAACACCTGCTGCTGTCACTTTATATTCCTGCATTGCCTCCAGCAAAGCTGCCTGAGTTTTTGGCGGGGTACGGTTTATCTCATCAGCTAAAATAATATTCCCAAAAATTGGACCCTTCACAAACTTGAATGCCCGTTTTCCTGTAGAATGGTCTTCCTCGATAATCTCCGTACCAGTGATGTCACTTGGCATTAAATCCGGTGTAAACTGAATACGACTGAATTTCAAATCCAGTATGTTAGCAACGGATTTGATCATCAACGTTTTCGCCAGACCGGGAACGCCGATAATCAGCGCATGTCCCCGGCAGATGAGAGTAATTAAAATATGCTCGAGAATATTACGCTGACCAATAATAATCTTACCAAGTTCAGCATAGATGTTATCTCGTGATTGATGAAGTTCTTCAACAAGCTTAATGTCGTTATTTTCTGTCATAAGTTTTCCTTTGAATTAAATAATTTTTTACAAGTTCCCAAGCGGCGGGAAACTTACACAGACACCTTTACCAAATCAATGGAATTATCTTGAATTTCCATTACGTATGAGATAACTTGACTGGGAATAAGTACCCTATGAAAAGTAAGTCACATTTGGAAGATATAGTTACCGCAATCCGCAAACAGACTGCAGTGGAACCTAAAACGGCGGTTATTCTCGGCTCCGGTTTGGGACACTTCACGAAGCAGGTAACCAATTCTGTTGTCATACCGTATGCTGACATTCCACACTATCCCCACCCAACGGTTGAGGGACATTCTGGACAATTTGTTATTGGAACAATTGGTCAAGAGCCGGTCATTCTCGCCAGCGGTCGGTTTCATTACTATGAGGGATACGACATAGAAACTATTACACTTCCTCAGCGTCTCTTTCACAAATTAGGAATAAAAAATCTTATTATCACCAACGCTGCCGGCTCAGTCCGGAAAGACTTTCAACCCGGTGATCTCATGGCAATCAAAGGGCATCTGGACTTTACATTTCGGGAGAGCAGCAATTTGCCTGCGGTAGTGAAGGGTGAACCCTTCCACTCGGAACAACTACTGAAATTAGCCCGTACAGCAGCTAGCAGGGAGAATATTAATCTCAAAGTGGGAATTTACACCTGGACGCTGGGACCAGCTTTTGAAACACCTGCCGAGATTGAAATGATACGGGAACTTGGTGGAGATGCCGTGGGGATGTCCACGGTACCAGAAATCCGAACTGCTGGTAAGTTGGGTATTAACGCACTGGGAATTTCCTGCCTGACCAATTATGCAGCTGGCATTACCACCGCCACTTTAACCCACCAGGAGGTAATGGAGACGGCCAGCCGCGTTTCCGAAACATTTTCCCGACTGATCAGGGGGATCATCATTACCATTGGAAAAGGAGACCATTATGACCATTAATCTTCGTACTGAAGTGGAGGCGATACAGGATGAAATTACTGCTACCCGGCGCCATCTTCATCAGCATCCCGAGTTGGGATTTGAGGAATTCGAGACGGCAAAATTTGTAGCAAGTCGTCTTGAAGAGTTGGGAGTGGCTGTACAGACCAACGTAGGGAAGACAGGTGTAGTGGGTATCCTTCAGGGAGCTGATGCCGGACCGACTATCGGACTGCGGGCTGATATGGATGCGCTGCCCATTCAGGAAACAAACGATCTGCCGTTCAAATCTGAGAATGAATGTGTGATGCATGCCTGTGGACATGATGGTCATATGGCAATGCTTCTGGGTGCGGCGAGGATTCTTTCCGAAAAAAGAGAAGATTTAAAAGGAACGGTAAAATTTATTTTCCAGCCTGCTGAGGAAGGGGGTGGCGGCTCCCGTTATATGATCGAAGATGGTGTTCTGAAAAATCCTGATGTGGATGAGATTTATGGAATTCATCTGTGGAACTATCAGGAATTTGGTACCATCGGTGTGAAGGATGGCCCCACTCTGGCAGCTGCAGATAAGTTCACCATCACCATCAGAGGAAAAGGAGGGCACGGTGCCGCACCTCAGGGAACGGTGGATGCCATTGTAGTGGCGGCTCAGTTGGTGACAAACTTTCAGACCATCGTGAGCCGGAATACAAACCCCCTGGAATCAACGGTAGTATCCATTGGAAAAATTGACGGGGGAGACAGCTTCAATATAATCGCTGATAAGGGGACACTGTACGGGACAGCCAGAGCTTACAGTGAAGAAAATCGCCAGCTTATCATCAGGCGAATGAATGAAATTGCTGATGGCATCGCAAAGACTTATGGTGCTGAAATTGCCCTCGATTACAAAGATGGTTATCCCCTTACTGTTAATACTCAGGCAGAAGTGGGAAAGTTAACGAAGGCTGCCAGAGAGATTGTGGGAGATAATGTTGGATTTCCCTATCTCTCCATGGGCGGGGAGGACTTCAGCTATTTTCTGCAGCAGGTCCCTGGCTGTTTCTTTTTTGTGGGATCAGCACCGGAAGATAAGGAACCTATGAGCGTACCGCATCACTGCTCTCATTTTGATATTAACGAAAAAGCACTATTGGTGGGAACATCCGTTTTAGTGCAGTTAGTGGAAGATTT
>JACNLN010000075.1 GCA_014381485.1 Fidelibacterota bacterium | reverse complement strand
GATGATGTCGGAGCCCCGATCTATCGGGGGAGATCCCGACAGTAAGTCGGGAGATGAAGAAATAAGAGAGAATAACCGGATTTTACCCCGAATATTCGGGGTTTTATAGAATGTTGAGCGATGAAGGATAAATACTGAGGGTTGATGGATTAGTGGAGTATTGGAGTAATGGAATTATGCAGGTTAAATTGCATACTATATGATATCACGGTTTCTAAAGTGGTGGTATAAAGCGCTTTGAGATTATCAAACCACTCTTAAATATTCTGATTTTTATTATGTAAATTATTTGGAGGAAAAAGGTGTTAACTATGCTCGATTTATGGACAAAAGATAAAGAAATAGAATTCTTCACGGAATCAAGGACTTTTGCTACACCGGAACAATTATTCTATCTTGGTGATAGTAACCGTTACTATGCTTATTGGCCAAGATCCTATAAAGGTAGAAAGTATACACTACAAGGTCGTAATTCCTTAATTGGCAACTTCACAGAAAAATTCACTGTAGATTTACTTCAAGAATTTGCAGAATCAAAAGTTTTACACGCTGTACAAAGTGTCGTCTGTGAAGAAATTGGATTGTCAAGCCGTTCTCCTGCAGATGTGGCAATTTGCAGTTCAAGAAATACTGTCCAAAGTACTAAAAATATTCGAGCGTTATTTGAAGTTAAAATGTCAATCGTTTGGAATTGGGAATTAGTTAACAACGACCTGATATGTTTAGGTGATTATAAATCTCATAAAGGTAATCTTGGTCTTCTTTGGTCGGATTCAATGTTGAAAGCAATTGGAAAAAGTATAAACGTTCGTGTATCAGGTTATCGAGCATCAAAAATTCCAATAATCATTCTTGGAAATACTCCTGTGACTGAGAGTTATTATTCCAAAGTTGACCATTTAAGAACTGCTGGAATAATTCATGAATTCTGTTTTGCATAAACAAATTCGCTAAACAAAAACGGTGAGAACAATTAAATAAACTACCCACAGTGAATTTGTGAGATTTGATATTCTAAAAGGTGCATAAAATGGGAAAAAAATCAAAAAAGTTTGATGTCAAAATCTATTATTCAGGATTTTGCTCATATCAAATAGAAGCGCAAGATGAAAATAATGCCATCCAAAAAGCCAGAAGTATGCAGATAAAAGAAAATAAGATTATATCAAATCTAGAAAATTGGAAGGAAGCGGATACAGCAGAAAAAATAGACAAATGAAAACAGGTGAAAGCAAAATACCTTTCCATTATAAAACGATAAGAATTACGCAAAGCAGAATTAACAAAGGATTACTTGCTATTCCAGTATCATTAATTAATTACTTTCCAAAAGATAAAAGGAAGGTATATGTCATTTTTGGGCGACAAGAAAAAGCTAATGCAAAGAATTTCACCCCCTATAATAGTTCAAGTAGGGAGTGTAGGATTGGTGGAATGAGAGATTTTTATGAAAAATTCCAAGTAAAAGATGGTGAAGAACTTGTTATTCAAATTATTGATGAAAATAAATATAGAATTCTAACAGAAGATCAATTTAGAGCATCTATCTTAAAAGCAGAAAAAGATTTAGATATGGTAGACGATGAAGGGAAAGCAGATATAATACTCAAGAAGATTTCATTGATTTCTAATTCTAATTTTGAGGATACCATCTATAGCGAGTTTTTTCGTTTGTCACAAGGAATAATTGAAATGAGGAAGTATGATAAGTCAAAAACTATAAGGAAAAAAGAGAGTATACCTGCTTCAATTCGTAAAATCTTAGCAGAAGTATATAAAGGAAAATGTCAAATAAGCGGTTTTAGCTTTCTAATGAAAAACGGGAAACCATATTTTGAATTGCATCATATAAAACCGAATTTGGGAAATCACTTGAAAAATATTTTGGTAGTTAGCCCCAATGTTCATGCTCAATTCACATATGCCAGAGTGGTAGAATTCTTTGATGAGCAGGAATGGTTACGAAAAGTAAGATTCAATGATGATGAATTCTTAGTGAAACATATAATTGATGATTTACCAAGAAAGTTTGAAAAGGAAGTTCATTATCTGTGAGGAATTAACAAACAGATTGATTCAATTATATTCATTCAAAGAAGATGTAATCCTTGACCCATTTGTCGGCAGCGGTACTACTTGTTTATCTGCACTGAAGGATGGAAGAAATTATGTGGCTTATGACATTGACCCAGAATATATAAAATTAGCAGAAAATAGAATTTCAACTTATAAAGGCCAATTGGGTCTTTTTGAAAAAATTGGGTAATAAATGATTAACAACCTCCACCACGTGAAAGAGAATCGTGTGGATGAGCTTCTTTTATAAACCGAATAGTCTATAAACTATACGATATTTGTCGGTAAAATATTAAGTAATTTTAAATAGTGATGGATTTAAAGAGAACATCTCTCTACGAAAAGCACCAAGAACTTGGTGGTAAAATGGTTCCCTTTGCCGGTTATGAGATGCCAGTACAATATTCCGGTATTATGGATGAACACCTGACAGTACGGGAAAAAGTGGGGATATTTGATCTTTCGCATATGGGTGAATTTGAAATTAGAGGGAAGGATACTGAGGCTTTCCTTCAGAGAATGACCATCAATGATGTATCTCAGCTTGGCGTGGGGCAGGCACAATATACCGCTATGTGTTATGAAACTGGCGGCATCGTGGACGATTGTATTCTTTATCGTCTGGAAAATCATTATCTTCTAGTTGTTAATGCAGCGAATATTGAAAAGGATTGGCAGTGGCTTGAAGATAATCTTGGAGGAAGGGTGTCTCTCCACAATGCATCGGATGAAACCACCCTCATCGCCGTTCAGGGACCTGAATCTCGAGAGGTTTTGCGAAAAGTATTCGATGATTCAATCACTGTCGATGAGCTGAAATTTTATCATGTAACAGAAACAACAATTCATGGAATTCCACTTTTATGTACTCGAACGGGATACACTGGAGAATTGGGATACGAACTCTATGTGAAAGATAGAAGTGGAGCTATGAGGTTGTGGGATGAGATTCTGTTGGTGGGGGAACAACACGGGATAAAACCAATCGGTCTTGGAGCTCGTGACTCTCTCCGGCTGGAAATGAAATATTGTCTGTATGGTAATGATATTGATGAAACCACAAACCCTATCGAAGCCGGATTGGGATGGATTACCAAAGTTGATACAGATAATTTTATTGGAAAAGAAGCTATTCTTAATGTGAAACAAAACAAGCCAAATCACCGGCTGGTAACTTTTGAATTGATTGAAAGGGGAATTCCACGACAGGGATATAAAATATTTTCAGAAGGCAATGAAGTTGGGCTTGTAACAAGTGGGGGACATTCACCCAGTCTGAAAAAAGGGATTGGTCTTGGATATGTTCTAAGGAAATATGCAAAATCAAGTAGTGAAATTCAAATTGAGATTCGGCAGAAGTTCATCAAGGCTCGCATTGTTAAACCACCATTTTGGAAACAGGGCTCTTTGATGAAATAAATCAATTGAGATTTTCCTTTATTTACCTCAGATTATACGATGTAATTAATAAAGGTTCTTCACCGAACAGTCGAGCATCGGACAAGTTTGTGTGGGTAAGGAAAGAACAAGTATAGAAAAGATGAATTTTGCGATCTCGAGAGAGACCTTCAGAAATGATCGGTTCAGGAATATTAAAGCTAAAGAACCTCCCCTCTCCGTCGGAAGCTGGACACGTCTGTTTCCCCTCCCCCGACAAGTCGGGATCTTGGGACTTAGCAAGGAGGGGATTACTCCGCAGGAGTTCCTTCGGAAAGGGGAGGTCTGGACTTGTACTTGACATACAGGGAGCGGACGAAATCGGTCAGGTTCCCAACTGAGGGTGGGTCGTTCAAAAACATATTAGTCAGAAGTCGGAAAAAATTAACTACAATAATATGTAATGAACTTTAATCAATAATCATTCAAATGAAAGATAGACAAAGCGAAATAACAGGAATTCTTCTTATCGTTGTATCTCTCTTTGTACTTCTGAGTATGATCACCTTTAATCCAGCTGAGGAACCAGCCATCTCAAAGCATATTGCCATCAACAATTTGATGGGAATATTTGGCGTCTATGTTTCGCACTGGTTAATCAAAATGACGATTGGTTATGCGGCGTATATTTTTCCTTTCTTGGGACTTACGTGGGGCTGGTGGATATTCAGTAAAAGACCTGTAAAAGCTATGATGAAGTTAACGATATATGTGCTGGCTCTTGCCCTATTAACGGCCGTTCTGATTGGCTTGCCTGCAGCTATTAAAGATTCATACGATACGATTAGCTACCACTATTCAGGATTGTTAGGCGGCTTGTTGGCAAATTTAATTCACGACTTTCTTGGTACCATCGGAAGCTGGATTTTTCTTATCGGACTTGCCCTGGTACTAATCCGGGGTTATTTCAGTTGGAGTCTTTATTGGCCTTTCAAAAAGACAGGTGAAAAGATTATCAGGTATAAAGATCGTCGAAAAATGTTAGCTTCTGAGAAAAAAAGGGAAGATGCACGGAAAAGACACACCAAAAAACTGTTAGAGCAACTTAAGGTAAAACAACCGAAAGAAGAAAAAGCTCCTGAGCAATTGACGATCAACTCCGTTGAACCCTCTCGACAACCGAGACCAGCACCCAAATCTGTTTCTGATGAAAAAACGGTTGAACCTTCGAGAGGAGAATCCATAGCTCAGATGGACAACGAGAAGGAATTCACTATTGGAGAAGAGGTAATCGAGAATGAGGTAGATCTCGATACGACTACGAAGCGTCCGACCAGACAGTATCAGCTGCCCTCTGTTGATCTTCTTAATATGCCTATTGAGGTAAAATCCAGCACAAGCCATGATGAGCTGGTAGCAAAAGCCAATTATTTGGTGCAGTCACTTCAAACATTTGGAGTTGAAGGGAAAGTAGTCAATATCTCTCCTGGTCCCATCATTACTCTGTTTGAAGTGGAGCCGGCAGAAGGTGTTCGTGTCAGCAAATTTGTACAACTATCGAATGATCTGGCACGGGTAATGGAAGCACAAAAAGTAAGGGTGGTTGCTCCCATACCAGGAAAGTCAACTGTGGGGATCGAAATCCCGAATCGTTATCCATCCATTGTTTATCTCCGTTCTGTTATTAATTCTGAAAAATATGTGAATTCCACTTCAAAGTTAGCAGTCGCACTGGGAAAAACCACCAGCGGTGAAAATTATATGATTGAAATTAATGAGATGCCCCACCTTCTGATTGCCGGAACCACAGGATCAGGAAAATCGGTATGTATCAATACCATCATTACCAGCATTCTTTACCGAGCCACTCCAGATGAAGTTCGTTTTATTCTTATTGATCCAAAAAAACTTGAGATGTCCGTGTATCGTTCTCTTGATAAATATCATTTGCTCACCACTGAAGATATTGATGAATATGTGATAACCACACCAGAAAACGTTGTACTTGCTCTTCGGGCTGCCGAGCAGGAGATGGTTCGTCGGTATGATATTCTTGCAGAAGCCACGGTTCGTAACATTAGGGAATATCAGGAAAAAGCAAAAACGGACACAAATCTGGAGAAAATGCCATATATTTTGGTAATTATTGACGAACTGGCGGATTTGATGATCCACTCACCAAAGGATGTGGAAGCTCCCATTGCACGTCTTGCACAAATGGCGCGTGCCGTTGGAATCCACCTTGTATTAGCAACTCAACGTCCATCTGTAGACGTCATCACAGGAATTATCAAAGCCAATTTTCCCGCACGGATCGCCTTTCAGGTAGCCACACGTGTGGATTCCCGAACAATTGTTGATGCTAACGGAGCTGAAAAATTGATTGGAAAAGGAGATATGTTGTTCCTTCCTCCTGGCACTTCTGAGCTTATCCGTCTTCATAACTCATATGTCACATTAGAAGAAATAAATAATATTGTGAACCATATCACCAAACAGCCCACACCCGAAGAGTTGAAACTGGAGGGAATGAAAGTACATATCTCCGGTGAGGAAATTGGTAGAGAAGGAGACAGGGATGAACTGTTTAATGAAGCGGTTCGTCTGGTGGTAACACATCAACAGGGATCAATTTCTCTGATTCAGCGCAGGCTTCGTATTGGTTATTCAAGAGCAGCAAGACTCATCGACCAGATGGAACAAGCAGGAATTGTAGGACCTTTTACGGGAAGTAAAGCCAGGGAGGTTTTGGTTGATGAGTCCTACCTCTCAAGTTTGGATGATAATGAGTGGTAGGATAGGGATTCCATCCTTCTTGATCAGTTTGGTGTGCTTCTTTTTTTTAACAAGAGCCACCACATTGAATTCCCAAAATCTTATTAAAACTCCAGAATTAATTCTCGATCATCTGGTGACCTCTGTCGCAGATACTGGTGGTCTTGTTTTTAAGGTTCAGTGGTATTACGAATTTGAAGGTGATTCCTGGACTGGAGAAGGAACTCTTCAAATTTTAGGAAAAGATTATTTGAAACTGGAACTTCCATACCAGGAAGTACTGATCCAGAAATCAACAATTATGATGAAATATCCGGAAACTGACCAGTTAATAATTGACCATTTCAACCGACAGGATCCATCCAACATTTTTGCCCTCTTTTTAGGTGAATTTGATTTATTTTATGTCAAAAGTGCAGAGCGAGTGGGAACCTCGCTGGTTGAATTGCTCCTGGTGGGAAAAACAATGGTTGGGTTCGATACGTTGAGGATTTTAGTAGATGAAAACAGCTGGCTGCCTCAATTGATTTATGCAACAGCCGGTGAGGATATTCAGGTCTCCATTCAAATCAATCGAGTTTTACCGTTGAACGATCCAGAATTATTAATTCAAGGAGAGATGACAGCTGGCGAAATCATAGATTTGAGAGAATGAGATGAAAAAGCTAATCGTTGGAATGATTATTAGTGTTTTAGGATTGTATCTTGCATTCCGGAAAGTGGATATTCATTCTCTTGGTAATGTTCTTGGTCAAGCTCATCTCGGGTGGATTTTAGTGGCGGTTTTCTTGTTACTTGGGAGTGTTTGGGTCAGGGCACTTAGATATCGTATTATTGTCTTGCCCATTAAACAAATTCGGAAATATCCGTTATTTGCCAATATTATGATTGGAAATTTTGGGAATAATGTTCTTCCTCTTCGCCTGGGTGAAATCTTGAGAGCCTATGCATTGAAAATGGATGAAGAGGTTTCAGCAAGTTCAGCCTTTGGGACGGTCGTAGTAGAACGGGTTGTGGATATGGTTGGTTTTCTGGTGTTTCTTATTATTATCTTTTTTTGGGGGGATATTCCACAAACGTTCTCTATACCAGGGATTATTATTGGTATATCAGTAATTCTTGTTGGCATTATTTTATGGTGGATATCCAAAACCCATCAGGAATGGATAATAAAATTTGAAAAGCTATCCATTTTTCAGAAGAAATATGGACAGAAGGCTATTGAAATAATTGATAAATTTGTTCAGGGATTAATCGTACTTAGAAAAACCAAACACGTAAGCCAGATTCTTGTTATTACTCTAATTCTCTGGTTTATCTACCTAGTGGTAACTTTTGCATCAGTAAAAGCAGTTCATATCTCCGCGAATGGGATGCAAGCAGGAGTACTTCTGATAGCGACTTCACTGGCGATATCAATCCCATCTGCTCCCGGATTTATAGGAACCTGGCACGTTGCTTCTGTGCTTGTTCTGGTTAATATCTATCAACAGACCACTGATGTAGCACAAGCTTACGCCATACTTAATCACGCTATTAATTTTATTCCATTTACATTAATTGGACTTTACTATTTTTTGAAAAGTTCAGTTAAATTACGTGAAGTCAAGAAGTTAAATATTGAGAATAATTCCAAGAACTTAGCAGATGAGTGATATAATCTTCCTCGATAGAGACGGTACTATAAACCCCGATCCGGGATATATTTCTTCCGTATCTCAATATCAATTTTTTCGCTATACCCTGCCTGCTTTGAAAATACTATCAGATAGAGGATTTCAATTTGTGATCGTTACGAATCAATCGGGGCTTTCACGAGGATTGATTGATAAAATAAATTTAATGGAAATTAACGATTATATTGCCCAAACCTTCCGGGAAAATGGAATTGAGTTGTTGGGGATTTATTACTGTCCACACCACCCAGATGAAAAATGTAATTGTCGTAAACCAAAGACACAATTGTTTCATCAGGCAGCAAATGATCACCAATTCAATCTTCCTGGAACATACATCATTGGCGATTCTTATAAAGATATCAAAGCGGGTAAATCATTGGGAATAAAAACTATCCTTGTTCGAACTGGCAATGGAAAAAAGACCGAAAAAGAGATTGAAAAAGATGGTGAATTCGTTGATTTTATTGGTGATACATTAGAAGATTGCACCAAATACCTTTTATCGCATGTAAAGATTCAATGAAAGTTGCAGTGTTAATGGGGGGAAATTCATCTGAGAGGGAAGTGTCTCTCAACACAGGTAATGCGGTTGTTAAAGCTCTAATCTCGGCTGGAGTGGAAGCTGAACCATGTATCTACAATGATACTATTGGTGAGGTGTTGTCCACGCTTAGAAATTCAGATGTTGTATTTAATGCTCTTCACGGTGGCGAAGGTGAAAATGGAACAGTACAGGGGCTGCTTCAGAGTTTAAAAATCAAGTTTACCGGATCTGACCACAAGGCATCTGCCATTGCGATGGATAAACATCTAACGAAATTGATTCTTAGAAACAGCTCTATTCCGACACCTGATTGGATGCAATTCAATCTGAAAAATACGAGCAGGATTAATCTGAAACCGACAAATTTTGTGTATCCCTTTGTTGTAAAACCAAACGCTGACGGTAGTACTATGGGAGTCAGCATCGTGAAAAGTGAGAGTGGTTTGGATGATGCAGTCAGATTAGCCAGTGAATTTGGATCTGAAATCTTATTTGAGGAATATATCCCCGGACGGGAAATTACCGTCTCTATCCTTGGTGAAAAAGCGTTACCCATTATCGAGATTATCCCCTCGCACGACTATTATGATTATACCTGCAAATATACAGAAGGGATGTCTCGTTATGAATGTCCTGCAAATTTACCGGAAGACCTTACTAAGGATATTCAAGATACAGCTCGTCGTATTGTGAATCTCCTGGCTTGCAAGCATTATTGCCGGGTAGATTTTCGCTTAAACCCTGAAAATGATTACTATTGTCTGGAGATCAACACCCTTCCCGGAATGACCAGTACGAGTCTGGTCCCAAAAGCTGCAAAAGCTGTGGGAATATCTTTTCAGGATTTGGTTATAAAAATTGTTGAGTTTGCCCAAAATGATTAGCAGTAGCAATGATCCGGTCTGGCTGGCTGTCTATACGAAACCTCGACATGAAAAGGTGGCTGATGAGTGGTTGAAAAAAAAGGATATAGAATCCTATTTACCACTGGTAAAAAGGCATCGTCAGTGGAAAGACAGGAAAAAAACAGTCTGGATGCCACTATTCCGAAGTTACCTTTTTGTTCATATTCCTCTTGTGGATTCGCTGTACGTGTTACAAACTCACGGTGTTCATCATATAGTTAATTTCAATAAGAAACCAGCTGTGATACCAGACTTCCAGATTGAAGGTGTGAAAAAAATGCTTGAGGGTGGATATACCCCGGAACCGCACGATTATATGGAAGTTGGAGAGGAAGTGGAGATTACAACTGGTCCAATGAAAGGAATTCAAGGAATTCTATCCAGGAAAGATGGTGGAAATAGATTTGTCATTAAGATCGATGGAATTCAACAAGCAATATCGGTATTGATTGATCCCGGGAAATTGAAAGCGATAAAGAGATAATGGGTCTTACACTATACAATACATTAACCCGTAAGATGGAGGAATTCAAACCCATCGAAAAAGGGAGGGTAAAACTGTACTCTTGTGGACCGACTGTCTATGAATATCCTCACATCGGGAATTTTCGCTCATTTGTTTTCATCGATTTGTTAAAACGCTATTTGTTATTTTTAGGATATGATGTACATCATGTTACAAATCTTACTGACGTTGATGACAAAATAATTGCACGATGTAATACCGAGAAAGTCAGTCTAAAAAAGCTGACAGACATTTATAAATCTGCATTCTTTGAGGATATGGAAATTTTGAGCATTATTCCAGCCGATGTTTATCCGGCAGCCACAGACCATATTTCAGATATGCAAGAATTGGTGAGGATATTGATCGAAAAGGGACACGCATATGTGACATCAGATGGGAGTGTATTTTTCGATATCTCATCGTTCAAAGATTATGGAATATTATCGAAAGTAGATTTAACGGGAAGTATCAGGACGGAAAGAGTATTAAGCGATGAGTATGATAAAGAGAATGTCCATGATTTTGCTTTATGGAAGGGGTGGAAAGAGGAAGATGGTGATATCTGGTGGGACTCACCCTGGGGAAAGGGAAGGCCTGGGTGGCATATAGAATGTTCTACTATGTCGATGAAATATCTTGGTGAACATTTTGATATTCACTGTGGTGGTGTGGATTTGATATTTCCTCATCATGAAAATGAGATTGCACAGAGTGTTTGTGCCACTGGAAAACCGTTTGTCAATATGTGGGTGCACTGTGAACATCTTCTGGTGGATGGTACAAAGATGAGTAAATCATTGGGAAACTATTACATCCTTCAAGATCTTTTAGAAAAAGGGTATGATCCAACATCGATTAGATATTTGCTTCTAACAACGCACTATAGGCAGAAGTTAAATTTGACGGAAGAGGGACTGAGGGCATCTGCGGGAGCAGTTGAACGATTGCAGGATATTCGACTCCGCTTGGAGGCACTGGCAGGAGATTTAGTTAAAAAACATTCGAAAACATATAAGGAAGTGGAAGATCAATTTATAAACTCTCTGAATAGGGATTTGAATATATCGGAAGGTCTTGCTGTTATTTTTGACTGGATAAGGGAACTGAACCGACAGATTGAAAATGATAATATTGATCGGCATAAAGCAGCTGAAGCTATTTCATTATTAAAAAGATTTGATACAGTCCTGGCAGTTATTTTCAAAGGGGAGATTATATTGAGTGATAATGACCGTCAACTTATCAGGGAAAGAGAAGAAGCAAGATTAAAGAAGGATTGGAAGAGAGCAGATGAAATAAGAGATTATTTTCAAAAAATATCTATAAAATTAGAGGACACACCTAATGGTACTGTGGTTAAAAAGGTTTAATTATACGTGAGTCTACTCCGAAAAGGTATTTTATGCAAAATATGAGATTATTAACTTCATATATTGTTGAAGATAGCCTTTTGCTATTAGCGAAAATTCGCGTAATTCGCGGTTTCTGGAGTGCACTCATACGTTGAATCACTTTTTTAAGCCAAT
>JACNLN010000056.1 GCA_014381485.1 Fidelibacterota bacterium | reverse complement strand
AATAACCAGTTACCAATAACCAGTTACCAATAACCAGTTACTAATAACCAGTTACCAAAAATGAATAAGTCTATATTTAGAACAGAGCCTTATGTTTTTACATATAAGGTTCCAGTCTACAGATCTTTTTCTAGTCAGGTATTTTTCTATTTAGTATGACGAGAAATAAACAACTGATCATACTTTACATTTTCCTATTATCTGGGATAATCACAACTTCTCTGGCAATAGAGCAAACCTCATCTTTAGGGAAAAAACAATATGATAAACAAGTTAAAAGATTATCAAAGCAATACAATGATGAAAAAATAAAATACAGGTCGGTTGGAAGAGATATCATATCCCTATTTCCAAAAGAGACAAGAAAGTCTCCGTTCTATTTATCCATTCGTTATGAGTTTTTGGAATATCGAAGGATTATGAAAACAGTTGACGAAAAGAAGACTACATTGGAGGAGGATCATAAAAAGTATAAAAGTCAATTCAGCCATGGAATTTTCAAATCAGTGGAAACATTGGAAAAAGGAGATGATAATTGGGAAGAAGCCTTTAAGCTGTCAGAGTCTCTGAAAGGTTCAATTCCATTCCTGACTGAAAACTTGAATAAACTCACCCCATTAAATCAGCTTCTGGTGGATTTTTTACAAAAAATGGAAGAAGTAAAATATTTCTATAAAGAACTTGAATTTACCATCGAACAATCTTCTAAAAAGTTGGGAGAATTTTCAGGAAAAGCTGAAGATTTGAAGAGTGAATTAAATATAGAATTTCAGGACATTTCAGCGTATGAGGCTTATAAGCGAGGAGAACAAATACAAATGGACTTAGACGAGTCCATACAATTATTTTCTTCTACAATTGACTCGATTAAAGTTGAAAAGAAAAATTTGGATTATCTTCTGACAGGACGAGTAAAATCTGGTGATGAAAAAATGGTATGGAATCTTTATCAATCTGTAGTAGAAAATTATAATAGTCACATTAAATCTCTCATAAGCCTCACAGCGGAAATATCAGAATTACAAAGTAAATGTGAAACATCAATAGAATTTTTAAGTGAATTTTCCAGGGTATTAAAAGGATTTAACCAGGATATTGTTGATCTGGAGAGGAGGATAGAGGAAAGTCATAAGCAGTTAGTATCAGAAACTACCAGTACCCGTTTTGCTTCTTATCTTGTTCCTTTGGTAGTTGATGGTGTTGAATCAGAGTCACCTTACATGAGTTTGCTGCCTGCGTTTAACAGGGTGGATCAGCTCCTAATTGGAATGAATGATAGCCTGGAAAAGGTGAAAAGTATCAGGAAGGAGTTTGTTGATCATGCAGGTACGATGGATGGGTTAAGGACGGATGATGAGAAATATCAGAGGTTTAGTGATATTCAGGATGAATTCAATAAGGGGAAAAAGAAAACGCAGGATAGGCTAAATGAATTTCGGGAGGAATTGGACAGATTCTGGGAATTTTTTAATACGTACAAGAAGGCATTGGAAGGTCTTGATGGGGATATCGTTGATATGGAGACGAGGATAGATGAAAGTCATCAGCGGTTAATGTCAGACAGTAGTCGTTTTGCTATTTATCTTGTTCCTGTGGTAGTAGATAGTGTTGAAGAGGAGTCACCTTACAGGAGTTTGCTACCAGCATTTAACAGGGTGGGCAAGTTACTTTTTGGAGTGAATGTTGCTCTGGAAGAGGTGAGAAGTATCAGGAATGAGTTTGTTGATCATGTAGGTACGATGGATGGATTGAGGACGGATGATGAGAAATTTCAGAGGTTTAATGATATACAGGATGAATTCAGTGAGGGGAAAAAGAGGACGCTGGGTAAGATAGAGGAATTTCAGGAGGAATTGGATAGGTTCTGGGAATTTTTTAATCAGTTCAAGCAGGAGTTGGAAGAGATTGATGCAGACATTGTTAATGTGGAGAGGAGGGTAGATGAAAGTCATCAGCAGTTAATAACAGACAGTACCCGTTTTGCTTCTTATCTTGTACCTGTAGTAGTTGATAGTGTTATAGAGGAGTCACCATACAGGAGTTTGCTACCAGCATTTAACAGGGTGGGCAAGTTACTTTTTGGAGTGAATGTTGCTCTAGAAGAGGTGAGAAGTATCAGGAATGAGTTTGTTGATCATGTAGGTACGATGGATGGATTGAGGACGGATGATGAGAAATTTCAGAGGTTTAATGATATACAGGATGAATTCAGTGAGGGGAAAAAGAGGACGCTGGGTAAGATAGAGGAATTTCAGGAGGAATTGGACAGGTTCTGGGAATTTTACGATAAATATAAAGATGCGTTAGAAAATATGGATAGAGGACTATCTGAATTGAATACTCGCCACATAGAAAGTGTAGCTGTCTTCGAATTGGATAGAAATCGATTAATCGCCCTGTACGAAAACGCACCTGAAAGAGCTGATACTAATATTTTTCCTTATTCTGATTTGAAATCAGCTTTCCTAATATCAGAAGAGATTTTATCCGATGCAGAGAATATTTCGAGGAAAGCCAATAATTACAAGTCCAGATTGATTGCTCACGTGAATGCAATGGATGGTCTAAAGACAGACGAAAAAAAGTATAACACATTTAAGGACATCCAGAATGAATTTGATAGAACTAAGATGGAAGCCTTGGATGAATATAAACATCATCTTGAATCTTCTGAGGAATTTAAAAATGTGATTCTTGACCATTTTCTTAACACCCAACAATACTGGGATATAGAATATGTTGTGGAGAGTGAAAAAACACTCTGGGGTAACGAAATGGTTGAAGAGAATTATGGTTACATTTACGATCCTAATGAGTATCCGGAAAAGCCCTATCACGGGAAACTTATATCTCAGTTTCAGTTAAAATTAAAAATAGAACGGGCAAGAGGGAGGGAAATGTGGACACCCGCTTTAATTTTTTCAGGTGAGAACGATTTTCCTATCCAGGGAATGAGACTGACGTCTGGAGATTCTGTTCTTTATGAAATTTTTTCTGAAGGTGTACAAATAAAAGAAGAGAAAGATAAAGATGATGTTTTTGTATTTAAGTGGGAATTACCTATTAATTTCGATTTGGTTAAGAAATTAGTTGAATCAGATAAACTGATCTTCAAAATCCACTTTCTAACTGTTACTCATAGGATTGGGTTAACACTTTACAAACAGAAGATGTCTAAGGAGTATGTAATTCCTGAAGAGAGAATTGTTAAATGGAAGGCAATGGTTGGGTAGGATGGTAGATGTTGATTAATAATTGAGTATATTAGTCAAATTCCCGCCAGGACACATCATTGGTTCGATAAGCTGTTTTTACGCCAGGTCTTTTATCTACTCGAATTTGATATTTTGCGCTTTCGTCAGGTTCAATTGAGGAATTACTAATAACACCAGTAACAAATTTTACGGTTTTGCCATCTACGAATCCCGAGCCTACACCTAATGGCTCTGTTGTTGGTCCCCATAACATAAACGTGACTTTTACAAAATCAGCTCGCTTATTACCAATATTTCGAACTGTACCAATAAACTCTTCATATTCCCTGTGTTCACTAACCTCATAATCTTCATCGATGACGATCTTTGGACCGGGAAAAAACTTTTCGTCATACTTTGCTATAAAATCTTTTTCAATTACTAACTTACCCATTGATGTTTGAAGCACGATAACATCTAAATTTTCAGCCAGGATTTGACCAATCACGATAGTGCCATTTTTCAATGTTATTTTATGACGAAGAAGTGGAAGTTTGAGAATATTCAGGACTTCTTCATCTAAAAGGGGAAGTCCCTTTTCAGCCACATCATAAAAACGAATAACCCCTTTTAGAGAATCCATTTCTTCTTGAAATAGGTCAAGGTTAACCCCCAATTGAAAAAAGAGGCTATCGGATTGCCTTTGCTGGAAGGTTAAACTATCGATGATATTAAATGATAGTTGTGAAATGTCTGCTTTGGTAGCAGCATCCACCTGGCGGATTTTCTTATCCAATTCCTGTGATTCAGTTTCAATCTTGGAAGTGAGTTTAGTAAATACCTGTTTTTGTGCTTGTTGGGTGGTATCAACAGAAGCGTATAATTTTTCAATGTTTAATTTGTTTTCCTTCAAATGTTTCTTTAATTCTTCTTCCCGTTCAAGGAATGATTCCATTTCGATCTGGGATTCCTGATATTTTTTAAGTTTTTTCCTCAACTGATTGATCTCTTTCGTCATATCTTCGATATCATTAATAATCTCAAAGAAGAGATCAACAGAATCAGCTTCCACAATAAAAGTCGGTCCAGCTTGGAGACTGTCGAGTGGAAGGGGAAGGTTGGACTCGATGAATTGGAGTTCAGAAACCATACTTCTGGCATTTGATTCAATGGCTGTTTTTTCAAGGGCATTTAGGTATTGATCTTTGATACCTGCTTCAATGGATTTTGAATAGGAATCGTATTTTACCACCAGGTTTATACGACCTTTTCTGATATTGTTATCCATTATTCCACCAGCAGGAATGAGTTGTAGAAAGCTATCTAAAGTAAATACAAGATCCTGATAAGTATCATACTCATCTTGTTCTTGATTGGATAAATGTTTCTCTTCGTCTTTAACAATGACAGAGTCAATCAGTGAAGAGAAGGTGGCATCTAACCGAGTTTCAGAAAGATGAATAAGGGAAGCTATATCATCCCTTGCCCGTTGAGCAGTTTGGAAAAAATCTATTTTTTCTCCAACAGGTTCAGGAGGAATTCCAGCGGGTGGCAGTTCTGGAGTAGGCTCTTTTGTTAGAAGGCTGGGTATACCACATCCTGCAATAAAAACAGTAAGAATTGCCAACAACACCTTTTTATATGCTAGTAGTATGTTTATCCGAGTCATTCTTTTCGTTTCTCTTCTTCCAATGCCTTTTCTTGCGCAATAAAAGCAGCTTCTTTCAATTCATTTTTATACTGCTCTGACACCCCCAATTTATGTGCAAGCTCAGTAATGTGTTCATAATACTGGTAATTTTCCCGATCCTCCAGCACAGGTAAGATTTCTTTAAAAATGTGAGGATCTTTGAAATTTGCCAGATTACGAATAGCTTTTATCCTAAGATTTTTTGGCATACCCTTATCGAGTGAAATTTGAATTAATGTAGGAGTAATTGCAGGATCATCAAAATTTCCGAGGGCGTCTAAAAGAGTGTTTAAAAGTGAGTAGTAGGATTTTTGCCCTTGACTGTAGGTTTCCAGCAAAGCGAGGATGAGACGTTCTTCCTTGATATCTTTCATAGTCCGCAATGCAAAGTCTCTAATCTGTGCCTCCATCGTTGGATCGGTGAGCATATCAACAAACATATCCACAACTTCAGTACTCTCTTTTTTCTGGGCTAAGATTTCAATAGCTCGGTTACGGAGTTTGATATCCAGAGATTGATCGTTTGCGATAAATACAAGAATTGGAATAACTTCTTCATGATCCATTCGCCCCAATGTTTTTGAGATCATCAGAGCTGTATTATAAAATGCTGAGCGACTTTTTTCATATATATCAAGAAGAGCAAGAATTTGGTCTTCTGTCCGAACATTTGATAGACTTTTGAATATGGATGCTTGAAGATTTCGGAGTTTTTTATCGATTGCAAATATGGATTCTAATAGCGCTTCCGAAGCCTGAGGATCACCTTCAAAATTTCCAAGTGCGTCAATACTGGCTACCATAACTTCAAGATCAAGGGCTTCTGCTTTTTTTACATAATTCGTTAGAGACTTTAGAGCAAGAGGATGTTGGCTCTCTTCCATTGCTCTTATGGCAGTAACCCGTATTGTTATTGGTTGATTATTATCTTCGTAAATGGCTATAAGTTCTTCAAGAGCATCTAGATCTCCATTAATATAAGCAAGACGCAGTTCTTCCACGGTTCCAATAGTAATATCAATCTTTTTATCCTTAGTGAAAACTTCTCTGACAAAAGTACAGGATGAAAGGGAAACCAATGAAATCAACATACTGAAGATTGTAATTGAAATAATGATTTGTGAAAATGTTTTCATTATTCTCTCCAGTAATTCAATGAAAACTCATTACCGTCGAAAAGCCCAAATGTTCTATGAATGATCCAATCTCCTAATACCATAAATGTTCCTTTGTTATTAATGACATGTTTCGCCTGATGATAATGTCCAAAGATAACGTGATCTGCACTATTTTTCCACTGTTCTTCAGCATAGGATTGTAACTCCTTTAATACAGACGCATTATATTCTTCAGTATGAATAGGGTGTCTACCCGTTCTGGAAACCCATCGAGCAAACGAATATCCCAGATCTGGATGGATCCATCGGTAAAGGAAAATGAGGACTCTACTACGAATAATTTTTTTCATAATTCGATAACCTCTATGCCATGATGTGATTCCATCTCCATGTGTGATATGGAATATTTTTCCATCGATTTCAAGGTTTAGATTATTAGAATATACCTCAGTAAAGATTTTGTTTTTTATGAAATCCCCCACCCAGTAATCGTGATTCCCAAGGACATAATTGATTTCAATCCCCCGTTCATTAGCCCTATGCAGGGTTGTGAGGACATCAAAATATGCTTTTGGAATCACATATTTATATTCAAACCAATAATCAAAAAAATCCCCAACAATGAATAAAGTACCTTTTTTGTCAATCACATGCTCAATGAAGCTAATAAGATTTCTTCGTTTTTCTTCTTCTTTTCCGCTTTGGGTTAGCCGTAAATGTGTATCAGAGATGAAATAGATGGGAAGATTCATCACCCGAGAAATTACTTATTGAGACCTGTAGACGCAATTAAAATGTGTAACCAAGTATAATATCCAAGTGATGGGGACATTTGAAAATCCGTATTGCGGATTTTACCCTTCACGGTTTTATAAAATGGTTGGGTTATCGGCTTTTTTTTAAAAGGCCTAAAGTACGATATTGATTATGACTTATTTTATTGACTTATAGATATTTTTAACATATTTTACTAAAAAGAGGTCTAACTATTTGTATTGAAGGAACTTAAATTATCACAAGAAATAAAACAGATAGAATGAGAAAAAACCATCTTATACCACTTCTTCTTTTGATTTGTTTTAGTTTTACAACCGTATCATCTCAGAGTTTTGGGAAGAATAAGGTTCAATACAGGATTTTTGATTGGTCATATATTCAATCTCCCAATTTTGACATATACTACTACGGTAAAGGGAAACTATTGGCTGAGTTTACCTCCGAGATAGCTGAAAAAGCATATCAACAAATTTCCAGACATCTAAACTGGACATTGAAAAGGAGAGTATCCATTATTGTATACAACTCTCATAATGATTTTCAGCAAACCAATGTAACTTATGACTATATGCCTGAAGGTGTTGGTGGGGTAACGGAGCTGTTTAAAAACAGAGTAGTATTACCGTTTGAAGGAGATTATGAGCAATTTCGACACGTGATTCATCATGAACTGGTTCACGCAATGGTTAATGATATGATCTATGGTGGATCCTATCAGGCAGCTGTCTCCAATCGCGTTCGGGTATCAATTCCTCTCTGGATGAATGAAGGTTTAGCTGAATTTTTATCTATAAACTGGGATACTGAAACTGATATGATTATACGTGATGTGGCTGTCCATGAACGCATACCAGAAATACGAGATCTTAACTACTATATGGCTTACAAGGGAGGTCAGTCTGTATGGCGCTTCATTGCTGGGAAGTATGGTCGGCAGAAGATTGGAGATATTTTCAGAAAGGTTAAAAGATATCAAGATGTAGAAAAAGGATTTGAGAAGGCAATTGGACTGAAGTTGGAAGAATTATCAAAACAGTGGCAGAAATATATTAAAAGGGAATATTGGCCTGATATTGGTCATCACGATGAGATAGAGGATTTTGCCCATAAATTGACTGACCATGAGGAACTTCGAAATTATTTTAATATATCTCCAGCTATATCACCTGATGGCAGCAAGATAGCGATTCTTACAGATCGGAAGGGACGCGCTGATATTTACTTGATATCGGCTATTGATGGGAAACCGATTAAACGTCTGATTAAGGGGAATCGAACTCCGGGCCTTGAAGAGTTAAAGTGGCTGCAACCAGGTCTTTCGTGGTCCCCCGATGGTAATAAGATTGTATTTACGGCTAAAGCCGGTAAGACAGACGCTCTATATATTCTTGACGTGAAGACAAAAAATCGAAAAAAGTATGTATTTGATCTGGATGGGATTTTTACCGCCTCATGGTGTCCCAAAGGGGATAAAATTGCTTTTGTTGGTAATAGGGGAAGCGCCAGTGATATATATGTGTATAATATCAAAAGTGGCAGCCTTAACAATTTAACAGATGATATTTTTTCTGATTCTGAACCGGTGTGGTCCCCCGATGGGAAATTTATTGCTTTTGTGTCTGATAGGAAAAATAATGTAACTGTTTCTGACGATTTCAAAATGTATGAACACGATTTTCAGCATGAGGATATCTTTATCCTGAATTCGGAAACAAGGGAGATAAAGAGAATTACAAATACATCCTATAAGGAAGATTACCCTGTCTGGTCACACACCTCAAACAGTCTAATTTACACCGCCGATCAAAATGGTATCTGGAATCTGCACATTTATGATTTGGATACTGGTTCATCACGGGTGATAAGTGATGTACTGACCGGTATTTTCCAATTAAGTCTGTCTCAGGATGATCAAAAACTTATTTTTTCTGGTTACTCTAATAATGGGTGGGATATCTATACCGTTAACAACCCTCTTGATCACCCTGATTTGGAAGTTGCTGAGACAAAATTTCATAAACAAAGGGGTGAGACCAAACCTGATGAATTTCTCCTGACTGACAGTGGAATTGGTGAACATCCTGAAATTAGCTATAAGAAAGATGCTTACTCTCGATACATTTTTGCTCCCCAATATGAACGATATAACCCGGATTTAGTAGATACTACTGCCGCTGAATCCTCAAAACCTTTAGCCTTGAGTGAGTACAAAAACCAGGATGGAACCTACCGTTCTCATCCATATAAGACACGGTTTACTCTTGATCTGGTACAAGGACAGGCGTCGTTTAGCAATGTGTTTGGATATATGGGGACAACCCTGTTTGCCTTCAGCGATATTTTGGGAGATCACAGGATCTTTTTAGGCACAGAGCTGGTGATTAATCTGGAAAACAGTGATTACTTTTTCCAGTACGACTATCTCAAGCATCACAATGATTACTCCTTTTCGTTATATCACACGGCTAATTTCTTTGGGTATGATTACGATTTCGTTCGTTTACGACATTACAGTATGAACTTCTTGGTATCACATCCCCTTAACCGATTCCATAGATTTGATTTTGGGATTACAGACCATTTTATCAATTATCGCCATTTTGTTCTCCAGTCAGGATTAGACGACTATGATATTGTTGATGATAGGAGTATACAATCTTATACATATCATATTAGTTGGGTTTATGATAATAGTAGCTGGGGATATACCGCACCTGATGATGGATGGCGGTCAAATATTACATTTCTACAGAGTCCTAAATTGAGAAATAGCGGATTGGAATTCACTACAGTAATGATGGATGCTCGCCGATATTTCAGAGCGAGTCAAGACTATAATTTCGTATTACGGTTAATGACTGGAACCAGTTTTGGCCCGGATGCTCAGAGATTCTTTTTAGGAGGCGTAGAGAACTGGATTATAGGAACCGGGGAAACAAATGGAGAACCTGATCGTAGCCGGATTAATGAAGATGAATTTGAAATTTTTAATGAGGGGAACTCAGATTTCCTAAAGAATCTATATTTTTCGATTTTTGCACTTCCCGTTCGTGGAAGCCGTTTTATTGAGCGCTATGGAACAAATCTTGTATTAACCAATTTTGAATTTAGATTCCCTTTTGTAAACTATATGGCACTTGGTTTTCCACTGAAGATAATTTTCGGAAATATTCGAGGTATTGCATTTATTGATATTGGAGCTGCGTGGGATGATACACTCCAACTGACAAAGACCCTCAATAATGGTAAAAAAGAATTCGACGATCTTATTGCAGGATACGGCATTGGTTTACGAATCAATTTCGGCTATTTCATCCTGAGAATTGATACAGCCTGGGATCTTCTCCTCCAGCGCTCCAGCAAACCTCAATATTATCTTTCTCTGGGTACTGATTTATAATCGTTCAGTTCGAATTGTTAATTTAAATTCCCTTGCTTTTCCTGAGGGAAATTTTAAACTTTATTATTACAAAATGCCAAATCCTAAGACAAAAATTACATTTCTTTGTTCTGAGTGTGGAGCTGATTTTCCCAAGTGGTATGGGAAATGTCCCGCTTGTAATGAATGGGGTACCCTGAAAGAGTTTACTATTCCAGCTGGTCGTAGAGAAAAAATCTCAGCTCCCAGAGAATCGAAACCGTTGAGTGAGGTACTCTATAACAGCAGGCTCGAAAGGATATCGACGAATATTCCAGAGATTGACAGGGTTCTTGGTGGAGGATTTTTACCGGGATCTGTTGTTCTTCTTGGGGGCAGTCCGGGAATTGGTAAATCAACACTTGCACTTCAAATTGTTAGCACCCTGAAAAGATCAACGGTTTATGTTTCAGCTGAAGAGAACGAGGAACAGATTGCACTCAGGGCAAAGCGGATCAGTGTTGATTCAGAAAAGGTAACACTCAGCGGAGAAAATCAATGGGAGGGAATTCAGGAACAGTTATCACTCATAAAGCCAAATTTTCTTGTTATTGATTCGATTCAGACGATTTATACCGATTCTGTTGATAGTTTTCCTGGAGCAATTGGTCAGATTAGAGAATGCGGTCAGAGGATTTTAGAATATTGCAAGTCATGGAAAATCACTGCCATTATCATTGGACATGTTACCAAAGAAGGTGTCATCGCCGGACCTAGAATGTTGGAGCATGTGGTTGATACGGTTCTCTATCTCGAGGGTGATAATCGACATGACTTTCGCATTCTCAGAGCGGTGAAGAATCGTTTTGGTGCCACAAACGAGGTTGGCGTATTTGAAATGACTTCTACTGGTTTACGAGAAGTATTAAATCCCTCTGAACTTTTTCTATCTGAACGTCAAGAAGGAATAGCCGGTTCAGCAGTAATTCCGAGTATGGAAGGAAGTCGGCCAATTCTGGTGGAAGTTCAGGCACTGGTGACCAATGCCAGCTTTGGAAACCCCCAGCGGAACGTGACGGGATTTGATTTCAGGCGACTTGCGATGTTGCTGGCGGTTTTGGAAAAGCGGGTAGGACTATTAATGAGTACGAAGGATGTTTTTATTAACATTGTAGGAGGGATGAGAGTTGATGAACCTGCAGCTGACCTGGGAGTCATCTGTGCCATTGCATCCAGTTTGAAGGATAAATCAATTCCGACAAATACTGTTCTTGTTGGTGAGGTGGGACTTGGTGGGGAATTGCGGGGAGTATCCCAGTTGGGAAGGCGAATCAACGAAGCAAAACAACTGAGATTTAATGAGATCATTGCACCGTCTTCCAGTGTGCATAAATTCAGTAAGAAAATATCTGGAATCAAAGTTCGTGGCGTTGATTCTGTACAGAAGGTGTTTCATTTTCTGTTTTAACTATGAATGCACTTCAAAAACCGCTAATTACGCGAATTTTCGCTAATAGAAAAAGACTATCCTCAACAATATATGAAGTTAATAATCTCATATTTTGAATAAAACACTTTTTCGGAGTAACCTCAACTATGATTAACCTTTTTACTTAAATCGTCAATATTTTAACGGTACTGTCCAAAACATTTTGAATTAAACGAAATATGACCTTGACTCTCGTCACTGCTGTAAATTTTTAACCATGCATATTGAAAACGAACCCCCTCACCATTATCCTCTCCC
>JACNLN010000134.1:5627-11890 GCA_014381485.1 Fidelibacterota bacterium | reverse complement strand
AAACGACTTTTATCCCCAGATTGGTCTTTAGTCCCGACGCACGTATTTCGGAATTTATTTCCTTTAACAGTTTCCGCTGTCCTGTTTCTTGATACACAGCTACTGTAGGACTGCAACTAATAAAAAAAGAAACAATCAAAATAAAAAGAAGTAGAGGAAGCGGTTGAGTTTTCATATTTACTTACTTCTTCTTTTCAATCTTTTTTCCAAATTTTGGATCGATAGGAATGAATTTAATTAAAATGAATCCAGGAATTGTAGCCAATAAAACCCAAATAAAGAAGTGTTGATATCCTACTATCTCTTGCAGCCAACCACTGAACATGCCGGGTATCATCATACCCAGCGCCATGAATCCAGTGCAGATAGCGTAGTGTGCTGTTTTATGTTCACCTTCAGCTACCGATATCATAAAGAGCATATATGCTGTAAATCCAAAGCCATATCCAAACTGTTCAATTCCGACACAAGTACTGATAATTAAATAGCTATCCGGTAAATTGTAGGATAAGTACACATAGACGATATCGGGTAATTTCATGGCCAGAGCCATCCACCATATCCAGAATTTTAATCCATGTTTTGCAGCTAGGAATCCCCCAAGAATGCCACCAAGGGTTAGCATAATCATTCCAAAGGTGCCATAAACGAAACCATATTGTCCAGTTGTCAGAGCGAGACCACAAACCTCTGTTGCATCCAACATAAATAGAGGAGCGATTTTAACCAATTGTGCCTCACCGAAACGATATATCAAGATAAAAGCAATGATTACACCAATCTTTTCCTTTTTAAAAAACTGGATAAATGTGTTAATAAAATTTTTCAGGAATTGTGTGGATTCGGCCTTCCTTTGAGAATCCTGCAAAGGATATGGAAGAATGAATTTGTGATAGATGAAAAAGATGATAAAAAGTATTGCTATGGTGGTAAAAGTAATTAGCCAGGCTAAAGGAATATTGCCGGAGGTCGCTCTGAATATTGCGTTTGAAGAAGTTTTTAATTGTGAGTCAAGTTGGATTACTGCCAGGGCAGGTATATTCCAAGTTTGCTCATCGAAAACAATTCGATTACCTTCAACTAAGGAGATACTTTTATCACCTTCCTTGCGACTAAAGTTAACAACGACTTCTTCACCTGTATCAGGACTTGCTGATAATTGGAAATAAAATATTCCCACATTTCCACTGACACCATATTCACCTTTGCATTTATCTTGGAAATATTTCGTTAATAATGCATTAATATTTTCAGCAACATACTTCTCCCACCACGAAATAGATTTTACCTGAACATCCATTTCTTCAGTTTCTATATTCTTTTCTACATGATCCTGAGCAATATTCCAATCCCTGGCATATTGAATGATGGAGTCAATTTCTGTTTTCGATCTTAAGACCGTGCTTATTTCTAGAACTTCTGGTTTGCAAATAATTCTAAGATTTTCATTATTTTCAGAAACATTCATCGAATCCATGTTTATTGTTGATTCAACGTGAGTATTCGTGCTGGCTATAACTTTAGTATCGACATCATCCAATCCGGTATGGCTCTCAAAGTAACCGGCAAACATAATCAATAGTCCCTGTCCAGTGATCATAGCAAACCGGTAAAATGTACTTCGGATGCCAACAAACCAAGCCTGCTTATGTTGAGTAAGTCCCAGCATATAGAAGCCATCCGCAGCGATATCATGAGTCGCAGAACTGAAAGCTAAAAGCCAGAAAAACCCCAGCGTGATCTTGAAAAAATTTGGTAACGGAATAGTGAGAGCAACACCACCAAGCCCGGCTCCAATTAACAACTGCATTATAACAATCCAGAACCGCTTTGTCTTTAAAATATCCACAAGAGGACTCCAGAGCGGTTTGATAACCCACGGCAGATAAAGCCAGCTTGTATAAAAGGCAATTTCCGTATTGGATATACCCATCCGCTTATAAAAAACTACCGAGACAAGCATTACTACGACGTAAGGGATTCCTTCTGCATAGTATAGGCTGGGTACCCACCACCATGGAGATCGTTTGCTGATTTCTTTTCTCTTTTTTGAATTATCAGGCATAACTGTTCTCAGTATTACGAATAAATTTTGTTTAAACTTGATCCGGGATAATAGTGTGTTAAAATATCATTGGTGCTATGCCCCATTTGAGCCATTCCCAATGCGCCTATCTGGCACATCCCTACACCGTGCCCCCATCCAGCTCCAGCGAATTTGAACCTACCTGGGATACCAGCCTGAACTTTTTCGGGGATTACAACAAGAGCAGAACTATATAAAAATTGGGGATGTAGTACCTGTCGAATTTCATATTCCGATCGCAAATGATGTACACCTTCCTGATTTTTCAAATCAATATATCGTATACCCAACTCTATCAGCCGAGCGGATGCCCCGCGTCTTTCGGGGATAAAACCCAATATCGAACGAGCATTCAGAGATAGTTTGTGATTAATCAAATCCGTAATCTCACGTTGAGAATATTCAAGCGACCAACGATAATAGCTGCATTCTTCATCCACGCTTCCAAGGTACTTTTTTAGTTGTCTTTCAGGAACATACCGGGGACTGCAATAGGCTTCTGGGTTGGACATAATCCAATCCCTTGCTTTATTTTCGTCTGATAACGAAAGATCATCCGACTTATACTCAGCCGGCATGTCAGGGATACTTGACAGATATGGAACTGACTCACCCTTCCAAACGTTCTCAAACCCCTCCGTCATCCCACCACATGATTTGGAATAACGGGCATCACAGATTTCACCATCATACATCAATACCTGTCCATATGTGGATTTTGTTCCTTCCACAGAATGATCTGTTAGATTCCCAGCTCCCTGGTACCTCTGACAACAGTCATCATTACATACATCAATTCCCAAATCAGAATGTTTTTGTTCAGCTTTAGCCAAGAACCACGAGCGAGCTACGATTGTCTGTGTTTCAATAAAAGTCGTAGGGCAGGCTGCACTCATTTCACTGGTGGCTACACACATGAGATATTGTTCAAGAGGTACCTCATCGATCACCATTAAGAATCCATTACGAACATTAAATTCAATATTTCCCGGTAGCTCTGCTGTAACTATTTTCCGCCAATGGAAGCTCCGTCCAGCTACTATGGGATGAATTTGAATTAAATTTTTTGGTATTTGGTCTTCAGTTTGTTTTTTCCGTTGAATTGTGAATTTTGATGGGAAAACTTCATCAACATTAGCCCCGGTAACTAATAAGCCGTCATTATTGATCTCCACACGAGTAATAGTTGATGTCGAATCTAACTCAATTGTTCTGGTGTGTGCTACGAGTTGGTACTTAGTTGGGTCGAGGAGATTGATATCCAGATGGGTTTGTTCATCCTCAGGTAAAATAATCCCAACCCGGATGGTGGGCTCACTGGTGGGAATTCGTTGGGTAACCATTATTTTTTTGAATTTCTTTGATAGTAACGATAAGCATCAACACCCGCTCCTAATGCAGGAGCTTCTCGTAACCTCGAAATATGAATTCTGTTTGTATTAAATATCTCATTTTTTACATAATGTCTTTTTGCCTTTTCATCTATGGCAGAAGATGTTTGTATTAAATCTGTGAGATGCCGTAGAAATGGTTCCCACAGAATACCAGTTCTCTGAGCACTTTCCATAAGGTCAGCCAGCCGTTGTCCCAATATCAAAGTATCAAACAAAGTACCACGGAATGGATGTTCTTTTACAGGAAGGGTGCGATTGGGATTTACAAACGAAAATCTATCCTGCCAGCCAACATATATTGTAGAAATTCGTTCAAATATAAGTTCAGCCAACCAGTAACTTACATCGGAAAACAGATGAAGTGCTTCTTTTTCGCCATTCATAGCCAGTTTAAAAATCTGGGGTGGGAAAATTCTTCGTTCATTCAGTTCAGAAACAGGAATATCGGCATAGTCACTGTAGAGTCTTTGAATCCCGTTAGCCGATGCGAACCTTTCTAATGAATAACCCCTATCGTTTTGCAACTCCCAGGTTTTTGCCAGCCAGTCTTTGGTTTGATCAAGTAGTATTAGTTTACCATGCAATTTTAATGCATCAGCAGTGCCCGTTCCTCCTCCAAGATAATAGGCATTATCAACATGACGGAATCCTCCCGACTCAAAATATTCTTCACCCACTCCGCAATAATCAGCATCACTGCCAAGATGGTGAATGGGATATTCAAGTCTCACACCTGCTTCTTGTAGCTCATTTTCAACATCCAAACAATAACCTGGCATTCTTGGACCGTTTGCCAGTGCACCAATTCCTCGCTTATCCCTTGTTTTTAATCCCGGCATACCAATGCCGATGAGAACATGGGACGTTCTTCTTTTTTCGACCAGCTCGATCACCACTTCTGCACAGGAGCGAATATAAGCTTGTCCTTGCTGACGTTCTTCATCTGTAATATGAATTTGATTAGACTTAAGCTCATCCAGTTGGATATTAATATTCACAGGTTGAAAATCAGGTATAAATGTTGATTGTTTGCGGTATTGCTGCTGTGCGTTCAATTCACCAATAGAGAAGGTTCCATCAATCTCATTTCTCAAAACCTCCCAGCCACTTATTTTAGAGGCACCGCCATCGAGACCTATTATCAGCATTGACATACCTTCAGTCTATTTACCATAATTCAGTTTCTGTCGTCTTCGAATGGCTTCCAGACGCATCCAATCTTTCGCTTCGTCGTTCCGATCTATGGTGGGTTGATCAATACTGTGATCGGTTCCACCGCTGTGACGTATCACTTCATAGATTGGCTCATAAATCCGACCAATCCGGTATCGTTCGCTGATACGGAGAACCATATCATAATCTTCCCCATAGTTTCTAGCAAATGGTGCGTCATTAATCCCGAAGTAACCCATTTCTTTAATAATATGGATGGGGATTGACCGAGGGGCACCAGCGCCGTTGATCCGCAGTAAGTTATTACGACCATTTTCCTCAGTCCATTCGTCGTGGGTCACTACTGGAATATCTTCCAATCGAACAATTTCTCCTGTATCGTTGCGTTTCTCCCAGACCTCATAGGATCCGATAACCATTCCAATGCATGGATCAGAGTCAAATACAGCTGTAATTTTTTCCACTGCGTCTGGTTTTAACCTATCGTCAGAATCAAGCTGAACATAATACTTGCCACGTGCAATCTCTACACCAAGATTCAAACAGAGCCCAATATTATTGATGTCAATAACTTTTAGTATAACATCCGGTTTATCTGGATTATACAGGTCTCCACCATGTTGATATCGTTTCACCTCAGAACTGGTTGGGTCATCCTCACCACCATTCACAATTACAATCACCTCAATATCCTGAACAGTTTGATTCAGCACGCTTTCAATAGCATGTCCAATGAATTGCGGTCGATTATTAACAGGAATAATGATGGAGGCTTTTAACGGAAATTCATCTGCAAATGATTCACATTTCCTGTAGCAATCACCCGGTGATAGATACGCCCCAATACGCTTTAAATGCGCTGTTAAGATTTCCTCTGCTTCTAATTGAACCTCTCTCCCTGCAATTAAATAATCGAACACATTAAATTCTTTACCAGGTGAAACCACATGATAAAGTGCACCATCACTTTTGTTAGCGATATGCACAAGTTCAAATTTCTCAGCAATTTTAAGTCTGATGTCATAGAAAATATTGTACCTCAATCGCTCATCAAAAAGACCAGCGGATTTCAGCGCTCTCTTGGAAAATAAAAACACCTTTCCATAATCCTGATTATCACGAAGACGCCCCCTATGGTGCTTTAACAGTCCAACATTCTCTACTTTATTGCCGTCATCCAGTTCATAATCACTATATACCATACCCGTTCCAGGATTTCTCCTAACTGTCATTAATAAAGTCTCGAGTGCAGCTCGTTTAAGATAGATGGACCCTTCCCGATTATCACAATAAAGAATATAATCTCCCTTTGCTGTTTTGATAGCTCTGTTAAAATGAGATGGATACGATAAATCCTGCTTGGGGATTATTTGAAAAGGACAGATAATCTTTAACTGCTCCATTATTTGAGTAATATCATTTCTTTCTTGAAGCAGAATTAACTCAAACCGAGGATTGGTCTGGTCTAAGATAGACTGGATGGTATAGAAAACCTGCGAGGTGGTCTGATGGTCTTCGAGAGGGAGATGTACAACGATACTCGTGATGATATTATTCATAAATAAATCCTGTCTTTTGGTATTGGAAAGTCTGTTATTCACGATAATGTA
>JACNLN010000134.1:0-5222 GCA_014381485.1 Fidelibacterota bacterium | reverse complement strand
AAATTTTAATGTTAGGCGTTGATAAAATATCTCGCTACGTGTAGATTCATTAGCCTAAAACACCTTATCATTTGGATATTAAAATACAAATGTGTAACAACCATAATTAGTCCTGTAACGCGGTGTCAACACATGAAAGATAATTCTAAAGAAACTCAAATTCCGTCAAACTACACCTTACTGAAAATGATCACATTAGCAAAAAAAATGTCTATTGTTATAATACTGCTCCTATTTATTGGAAGCTGTACGGCTCCTTTGGTCATTCAACCCACGCCATCCTGGGCTGAAAAGACATTGGATGAATTAACACTTCGTGAGAAAATAGCCCAGATGATGTTTTATTACATGGATATGACATTTCTCAATGAAGAAAGTGTGAAGTGGAAAGAAATTAAGGAGCTTATCAAAACAGATGGGATTGGGGGAATTCATCTCTGGAGGGGAGATGCGGGTACTTCTCTGACGATGATGAACCAGATGCAACGTATGTCGAAAGTTCCTATACTGTTTGATGCAGATCTTGAATATGGCTTACACCATCGCTTTCCCGGTGGTACACCTTTACCCCCTATGATGGCTATTGCAGCTACAGGCGATCCACATTATGCTTATGAAGCTGGAAAGATCACAGCTATCGAGGGGCGGGCAGTCGGAATTAGTCTCGCTCTTGCTCCAGTAGTAGACGTAAATAATAATCCTGCGAACCCGATAATCAATACCCGTTCTTTTGGCGAAGATCCAGAAATGGTAGTTAAATTTGCAACTGAATTCATTCGTGGATTGAAAGACTATGGAATGGCCAGTACAGCAAAACATTTCCCGGGTCATGGAGACACAGAAACGGATTCACACACCTCGTTAGCTGCTATTCCCAGCGATTCCCACCGCCTTCAGGAAATCGAATTATTTCCCTTTCAAAAGGTAATTGATGATGGAGTTGATCTTGTGATGATCGCTCATATCCATGCTCCGGACTACCAACCTCATGCCGGAACACCTGCAACGCTATCTCCATTTTGGATTAAAGAGGTATTAAGAAATAAAATGGGATTCAAAGGAGCCATCATAACAGATGCCATGGGGATGGGGGGTGTAACACGTAACTATACAGATGTGTATGCGTTGGTAGCTACAATTAATTCTGGGATTGATCTAATTTTACAAAACAATAATTTTAAGCGATCTATAGATACTGTTGAAGATGCTGTGAAAAATGGTATTATCAGTGAAGAAAGAATCAACAAAGCTGCTCTGCGTATGTTGAAATTGAAGGAACAATTGGGTTTACACAAACAGAAAATAATTGAAGTTAATTACACTCGCAAACAGCTTGGCAAACCTGAATTTAAAGCTAAAGCAAAGGAGATTGCTGCTAAAGCAATCACATTGGTAAAAAATGAAGATAATCTGGTTCCATTAAAACTTACTGATAATGATACAGTATATGTTGTGGATCTGTATGATTATCCATATAACCATAGTTTAACCTTAGTAGCTGCAAACCTGTTTAAAGCAGGAGTAAATGTTAAAGCATTTCAATTAGATAAGTCTGACGATATTAATGTAATCAAAGCAATATTAAATACCATACCCCCAAATGGATTGGTAGTTATTAACGCTTTTGTCAGTCCAAAAGCATGGAAAAATCTCATTTCTCTACCGGAGACACAACACGAATTCATATCAAAATTAATCACTAAAACAGGGCGTATAATTTTAAATAGTTTTGGAACCCCTTATTTAATTCAAGATTTCCCGAATATATCTGCTTACCTGTGTGCCTATCAGGGGAGCGAACTTATGCAAAACGCTTTAGTAAACGCCCTCCTTGGGAAACACTCCATTAGCGGAAAACTACCTGTAACCATCCCCGCTATTGCTTCCATCGGTACAGGATTAACACTTGAAGCGAAGCCACTGAAAATTAATAGACGTAATCAACAAAGGGGGTTAACACTAAAAAGGTGTTTACCTCATGAAGTTAATGCAAACAGTGAGCGAATTCTACAACTGCTGGAAGAAGCTGTAAATGATTCCGCCTTGCCTGGAGGAGTTCTACTAGCAGCAAAGGATGGGAAGATATTTATCCACGAAGCTTTTGGGCATCACACATACGCCAAGAAAGAACCCACACGACGGGGGGATATATTCGACCTTGCTTCTGTAACAAAGGTGGTGGCTACCACATCCGCAGTGATGAAACTATACGAGGAAGGTAAGCTGAATTTGGAGGATTTGGTTATTTCCTTTTTACCTGAATTTAAAGGACCAACCCCTGAGCAGACAAAGCTAAAAGCCACTATCACAATAAAACATTTTTTGACACATACCTCAGGCTTACCACCGTTTAAGGAGTATTTCAAAATTAAAGGGACGATTCAAACACGATTAGACAGTATCTACAATACCGCCTTGGATACTAATCCAGGAATTCAATTTACTTATTCTGATATTGGTTTGATTTTATTGGGTCAGATTATCGAAAAAGTAAGTGGAAAACAAATAGATCAATTTGTACGGGAAACTGTTTTCGAGCCACTTGGTATGAATTCGACCTATTACAACCCACCTGCCAGTCGTATGAAGCGGATCGTGCCAACCGAATATAGCGAAGAAGAAGGTGCTTTTGTCCGTGGTCACGTTCATGATGAAAATGCCTATAGTTTAGGAGGAGTCACGGGACATGCGGGGCTATTTTCCACAGCATCCGATTTAGCCATATTTGCTCAGATGATGTTGAATAAAGGCATGTACAATGATACTTCTTTATTTCAGCCCCAAACAGTGGAACTATTCACTAACCGTGCGGATGTAGTGCCTGATAATTCCCGATGTTTAGGTTGGGATAGTCCATCGAGGAAGGCTTCTGGGGGAGTTTATTTAAGTGACAAAAGTTTCGGTCATACTGGTTTTACCGGAACGTCACTCTGGATTGATCCTTTTAATCAGGTTTTTGTTATACTATTAACGAACGCTGTACACCCCCATCGGGAATGGAAAGATCCAAAATATTACGATTGGCGCCAGCGAATACACTCCGCTATTTATGAATCATTAAAAACTCAAAAACAAAATCCAAAACTGAATTGGCGTGATAGATGGATTGTTAAATAAATCTATTTAACAATGATGAGTCTATTCCGAAAAGGTATAATGTTGAATTTTTGAAAATGATAACTCCATGTATTCTTGTCCGCCTAGGCGGGATGGAAGATAGCAATTTAATATTAGCCGTGCCTACACTTAGTTTCGGCAGACAGGCGTATATTCGCGCCTGTCCCGATAGTGAAATGAAATCGAACGTATCGGGATAATTAGCAGTTTTCGGAGTCCACTCAATGATGAAAAAATTACCAGTCCTAACTATTTTTATCTTATTCGTTATAATTCTTTTGATTGTCTATTTCCCCACAAAACAAAAACATCTATATGGGTGGCTTAATTCCCTACCAAAACCTTGGATACTCAATACAAAGGATATCTCTAAGATCCTCCCGCAGTTTCATTACAGGTTTCCTGATTTCCATGAACGATTGAAAGCTTTTGCTATCTGGCGTGTGGGAACACCCTACGAAATTTTCAAACTTGGAGAGGAAGTTGAACCAGACCTCGACCCTATCATTAGACTCGACTTGTCAGATTGTACAGCTCACGTCTTAACTACCCTTGCTTTTGTCCAGAGTAGTTCATGGGAAGAATCCAGAAAAAACATGATCGTCATACATTACAAACCAAATCTATATGGACATAAAATCCCCACTTTTAAAACCCGGTGGCATTATACATTGGATCGTATCACAGCTAACCCGTACACAGTAAATATCACAGAACAATTGTTACCATTGGAGAAGCTGGTGGAAAAAAAACTTATTTTAAATAGACAGGAGGATGAAAGCGAATTTCTTAACCTCGGCTGGGAAAGGGAGATTACTTTTCGTTACATTCCAAACAGTGAAATCAATAACAACCTTTTGTCTAAAATTCCAGATGTGTGCGGCGTTGCTTTTGTGAAAAAAGCTTACTTCAATAAAGGAATCGCAATTGGACATGAAGGAATGATTATTAACCAAAAGGACCTGATTCATGCTTCATCCACAGTAGGAAAAACAGTTCGGTTGAATTTTTTAGACTATTACTTTCGAGACAGCAGTCCCATTTTTAATGGGATTATGATTTATAATTATTTCCCAATATCTGCAAGTACACCATAATGAACACAATGACGCCGCGGGAACGCGTACTGGCTGCTATGAAATTACAAAAGCCAGATCGCATCCCTGTTATGTGCCAGTTTAGTTTTGGTCATATGCTACAACAATTAAATGTATCATCATCTGAACTCTGGTTTGATATGAATACATTTGCTGATGGTCTTTTAACTCTCCAAGAATTATACAAATTTGACGGAATTCTGACAAGTCTACACGGACACAAGAAAAACTGGCGAGATGAAATCATTAGATTTGAGAGAAATGGTGAAAAAGAAATATTAACCTTTGAAAACAAGGAAATGATTTTTAATCCAGATGAACTACCGATGGTTAAACATCTGATTGCTACGGAAAAGAAGAAAATGGAAGATATTAACATTGAGGATATCCCTGATGAAATATCTTATATCCCAGTTTCACAAGACCTCCATTTTGAAATTGATTTGGATAATAAATTGACGATTTATGATTCAATTCACGAACGGGTTAATCAAATATATTCCATACACGGTGAAGTCACATCTCCTTTTGACTATTTCCTTGATTATCTTGGTTACGAAAATGCTTTGATGGCTCTAATAGAAAATGCGGAAAAGAGTAAATCTATTCTTCAGAAATTTACCGATGGAATAGTACAATTATCATCGGAAATGTGCACCAAACCCGTTGATGCAATAAAAATATCTTCTCCATATGCTGGAATGGGTTTTATTTCCACAAACATGTACCGGGTGTTTATTCTTCCTTACGAATCTCAGATTATCAAAGTCATCAAGGATAGGGGAAAATTCGCTTACATTCACACCTGCGGAGCAATTAATGACAGGCTTGAAATTATGCAAGAATCCGGTGCCTCAGGATTGGAATGTCTAGATCCTCCTCCAATAGGTAATGTAGAACTTGAAGAAGCTATCGGACGAATTGGAGATGAGATGTTTATTAAAGGAAATATTGACTCCGTACATACATTACTTCAAGGATCCTGGCAGGAATTAACCAATGATATAA